>JAUNIU010000006.1 GCA_030523265.1 Eubacteriales bacterium
AGACCTTCATCAAGGCGTAAGGTTGCTGGCAGAATCTGCAATCTGCCGGATTTCCATTCGACAATCTTTAGTAACCCACTCTGGGTAGACATTACGGCACAATAGATAAGTGACAGATAACCAAGCGTTATCCGAAAAATGGGAAAAGTCAAAAGAACAAATGATTGAATTAACAGACGATATACCTTATAATGCTAAAAAGACAAGACAGGAAATGGAGGATATCATGCGAAAAAGTAATAAGATTTTTAATACATTGTTATTGGCTGCCGGACTGATTCTGACTGGGTTGGTATGTACCACTGCGTCCGCGAAAACTACGGTTTTGTCTACGGATGTGAGCACTCCTTCCAAGGGGTGTGTGATGGTGGGGATCGAAGGCAGCTATATGACTGATGCTGCCAAGGCACTTAAACGAATCAATGAGATCCGCCTGGAGGCATGTAAGGAAGGCGTTCCGAACCCGTCGGAGCCATTAAAGGCATTAAAAGAGAGTGATTATGTTCCGCTGAAATGGTCTTCAGATCTGGAGTATATCGCGCGTATCCGTGCTGCAGAGGCAATCGTAGTTACAGAGCATACCAGACCAAATGGACAGAGTTGTTTTCGCCTAAAATCCCCAAAAGGGGTCAGCAGTTTTAATGAGGTATTGGCATGGAGTTCTTCGACTTCTATGGTGACGGGGGTAAATCAATGGTATCGCGAAAAAGATGACTGGGTACACGGAAATGATGCTGTAACGGGACATTATACGGCAATGATTGATCCAAACGCAAGATATGTTGGTCTGGGATTATTTACCTCCTCCAAAGGGGCATGGCCCAGTGCCACCTGTGGCAGGTTTAGTTCTGCCAGTCAGTTGGATACGGGCAAAGCTGTGGCTGTACCAAATTGCGTACAGATGTTAGAGGTGCAGGGTTCCTATTTATCCACTACCGGCAGTATCGCCGGAACGTCGAATGCAAAATTACAGAATTTAAGCGTGGGAGACCGGCAGGAATGTTCGTTGATGCGGACATTGACTTATAATGGAAACAAAAGTACAGTTCGTTTCCTGGGAAATGTGACATGGACTTCTTCTAATAGCAAGGTGGCAACGGTGGATGCCAGTGGAGTGATCAAAGTGCTGGGAAAGGGGACTGCGGTCATCAAAGCTGTTTCTTCCGATGGAGTGACTGCTACCAGGGCCGTCACTATCGCATCAAGTTTGAAAAAGGTTAAAATCAAAAAGGTAAAGGCAGCGAAGAAAAAATTCACCATTCAGTGGACGGCAGATAAAAAGGTTAAGGGATATCAGATTCAGTATTCGACCAAAAAGAACTTTAAGTCTGCGGTCAAGACTGTGACAGTGAAAGGTGCATCCCAAAAGTCTAAAACGATCAAGAGGTTAAAATCCAAAAAGAAATACTATGTCCGTATGCGTTCCTATGTGAAAGAGGGCGGTAAGAAGGTTTATTCGGAATGGTCGGCCGTAAAAAAAGTCAAGACGAAATAAAACGGTGGGAGCATAGAACAAAAGAGCAGAAGTGAAGGGAAGGTTTCAATCATGAAGACGTACAGTGGAGGAAGTATCTTATTATGCACTTATTTTTTGATGCTGGCAGTATGTGTGGGACTAAATGTTTTTGGCAGTTCCGGTTTTGATGTGGTGAATATAGCCGTCAATGCTGCCATGTTTGTGATCGTGGGATTTATCATTCTGTGGTCGAATATGCAGTGTTTGAGTCCGGTGGGCAAAATGACCACCAGCCTGTACTATACGATTCGCCGGATGGAATTTGACTTCAATAAATCCGGTGCTTATCTGTGGGAGGATTACCGGGATGAGCCGGATCTGTTTCGCAATAAGATATTAAATAAGCGTTTCAATGAGTACCGTGTGGAGCGGAAGCGTTTGAATATGTTATCGGAGCATGGTGTGAAATGTGAGATTGAAGATTATATTAATGAGTATATGATTGATATGCAGATTAAGAAGGGACTGGTGGGGATCATTCCCGGCGTTATGACGGGATTAGGTATCCTGGGAACCTTTGTGGGACTGGCATTTGGTCTGCAAAATTTTGATACGGAAAGTGCCGAAGCGATTACCAATAGCATCGCACCGTTGATGGATGGTATCAAGATCGCATTCCATACTTCGATCTATGGTATGGTTTTTTCTCTGGTGTACAATTTTGTGTACAAAAAGAATCTGGAGGATGCATACCGGGCGGTGGATCAGTTTTTGGAAAGTTATCATAAGTATGTTTTACCAAAGACGGATAACGATGATCTGAGTGTCATGTTAGCAGTACAGGAAAAGCAGTTGAAGCAGATGGAGGAAATGTTGGATTCCTTTGGTGACCAGTTGGCGGTCAAGATCGCCGCGGCGATGCAATCACCATATTTACGGCAGGAGGAAATATGAGCAGAAGGCAGAGACGTGAGGAAGAAGAAACCAGTTACTGGCTGTCGTATTCAGACATGATGGCAGCCTTGCTTTTAATATTTATACTGATTATCTCCTTTACTATATTGCAGTCTAAAGTGCAGTATGAGCAAAAGGAGAGTGAATTAGAGGCGGAGCGGCAACTGGTGGAAGAACAGCAGGAGCAGTTAGAGGAGCAGCAGGAACAGTTGGATAAGCTGCTGGGTATCCGGACCGAACTGATCGAAGCATTGAAAGAAGAGTTTGATGGTTCGGATCTGAGCGTAGGTGTGGATGAAAAGACGGGATCAATTGCGTTGGATTCCAGCATATTATTTGATTCCGGTCAATATACACTGAAGTCGTCCGGAGAAGAATTTTTACAGAAATTTATTCCCAAATACATTGGGGTATTGTCCAATAAGGAATTTAAGGAATACATTTCAGAAATTATCATAGAGGGACATACGGATTCGCAGGGAGATTATTTATTTAATTTGGAACTGTCCCAGAAAAGGGCCTTATCTGTGGCAACCTTTTGTCTGACTCCGGATAAAGATGTATTGTCTGAGAAACAGGTGGAAAATTTACGCAGTATTATTACAGCCAATGGTAAATCATATAGTAATCCGGTCTTGGATGAAGACGGGAATGAAGATCAGAATGCCTCCAGACGTGTGGAATTTTTATTCCGCTTAAAAGACGACGAAATGATCAGTGGTATGAGTGAGATCTTAAATCAATGAAATTTTATGCAATATCTCCACATCACAGTTTGTGATGTGGTCTTTTAACACCGGTTCATGCAAAATGCGGAAACGCAAGGGATTCATTATAAGATTTTAAGCATTCAGACACGCTTTGTTCACATTTTTGCGTTATATTTGGGAAAATATAATAAGAAAGGACTTATCAGAGGGGGATTTGCTATGTTAATTGGTATGGGATATTATGGATTTTATTATGATCCGACATATTTACTGGTGATCATTGGCGCAGTCATCTGTTTGATTGCATCTTCCAATGTCACCCGGACATTTGAAAAATACAGCCGTTTCGGTTGCAAACGAGGTACCACAGGGGCAGAGGCGGCGGCCAATATTTTGCGGAATGCAGGGATCACAGATGTGCGGATCGAACATATCCGTGGCAATCTGACGGACAATTATGATCCCCGGACGAAAGTGTTGCACTTATCCGACAGCGTATATGGTTCAACCTCTGTGGCTGCGGTGGGAGTGGCGGCGCATGAGTGTGGTCATGCGATTCAGCACCAGGTGGGATATGTGCCCATCAAGATTCGCAGTGCCATTGTACCGGTGGTCAATATTGGTTCTAAATTATCCTGGCCTGTGATTATCCTGGGACTGATCCTGGGGTCATTGAATCTTTTAAATGTGGGTATCCTGCTATTTGCTTTGACATTGTTATTTCAAATAGTCACATTACCGGTAGAGTTCAACGCTTCCGGTCGTGCGTTGCGGATTCTGGATGGCAGCGGGATGTTATATCCGGATGAGATGAAGGGAGCGAGGCGTGTGCTGTCTGCGGCAGCCATGACCTATGTGACAGCCACAGTATCTACCTTGTTGCAGCTGTTGCGTTTGCTGATACTGTTTGGAGGCCGCAGAAACAATGATTGAATTATGTGAATAAGGGCAGATAAGAGGATACAGAAGATGGAATTATGGGATATTTATGATGCGAATAAAAGGCGTACAGGCAGGACCATGAAACGGGATGACTGGTGTTTGCAGTCAGGAGAGTATCATTTGTCGGTGCTGGGTGTGATTCGCAGACCGGATGGTAAATTCCTGATTACGAAGCGCGCAGCAGATAAAGCCTGGGCACCTGGCTGGTGGGAAGTATCCGGCGGTGCTGCAGTTGCCGGGGAGGAGTCAGAGGATGCGATCCGGCGGGAGATACGCGAGGAGACGGGATTGGATGTGTCGCAGGCAAAGGGAGGCTTTCTCTTTGATTATCACCGGGAAAATCCGGGCAAAGGAGATAATTACTTCGTAGATGTTTATCGTTTTGAGATGGATTTTGAGGAAGCAGATGTGCATTTGCAGGAGGAAGAGACGGATGGCTATATGATTGCAGATCTGGAACAGATCCGGGAATTTGACCAGCAGGGAATCTTTTTGCATTATCAAAGCATTCGTCAGGCATTTGAATAAAAGAGGAAAGACAAAAACAAAGACCGTGTACAATGGGACACGGTCTTTGTTTTTTATCTTTTGTTGTATTATGGCTTCCAGATTTTTATGGTCTCCAGTAATTTCTTTTTCTCTTCGGTAGTAAAGTTTGCTAATGCTTCTAAAATATCATGATCCAATGCTGTAGCCTGATAATCTTTCTCAATACTGCCGACCAAAGAATCCAAAGACTCTCCTGTTAATTTTGCAAAATATACTAACATACGCAGAGACATTGCGGTGCGTCCGCTCTCTACGTTACATATGTATCCTGGTGTTGCATTCAATGCTTTTGCAACCTGATCCTGGGTCAGATGGTTATCGATGCGGATCTGACGTACCCGTTTTGCAAGTTCCATATCATGATTTGATTTCATAGTTTGCCTCCCTGATGCTTATATTTGTATGAAACGACGCAACAATATACGGCGTCATTTGTAACATCTCTTTTTCTATTAAAGTGTTTCTAATGGCTTAATTATTTCTACAATAGTATACAGTAAACGACATAAAATTACAATTTACTAATGAAATAGAAAGATTAGAGTAAAATATAATCTACTACCCGGCAAAAAATGGAAAAAGTCTCAGAAATGCCGAAAATATGCGGATTGCAAGAAAAACACAAGGATTTCAAAAGATATACACAAAATCTTCAAATTTTTCCAATAGGATAACATTATCATATATTTTAGGAGGAAATGCGCGTGACAGGGATAAAACGAATGAGCAAATCAAAAAAGAAATGGGTATTGATCTTGGGGATCTTGATCGTGGTGGTAGCAGCAACTGTGCTGATTGTGCGGTTTCGCGGGACTAAGGACCGCGTAGAGGCTGGCAATGCCAAGAATAATACCATTCAACTGGCAAAGATGGACTTGACAGATTCCATTAGTGCCACTGGTACGCTGAGCAGTGCGGATAGTAAGACGGTATCTGCTGCGCTGGGCGACATTACGGTGAAAAAAGTGCTGGTATCGGTGGGAGATACTGTGGCAAAGGGAGATTCCCTGGTACGTTTTGATAAAAGTGATTTAGAAGATGCATTAGAAGATGCCAGAGACAATTTATCCGACACGAAGAGCAGTGCGGATCGGGAAGTATCCAATGCTTCTTCCCAGTTAAGCGATGCACAGGAGAATTACAGCGCGGAGAAGACAAAGGCATCAAAAGAGGTGGCGGCAGCTAAGGCCAGTCTGGCGGCGGCGAAGAAAAGTGTGAAGAAGATTCAGAACCAGATCCAGTCTGCCAGTGCACAGGAAAAGACTGCGCTGCAGCAACAGTTGAAAGAGGCACAGGAAAAACAGGAGCAGGCACAAAATACTTATGATACGGCAGTCTCTAACCAGAGTAGTTCTAATCGTCAAAATAAATCTTCCATCGAAACTGCACAGTCGGCTTTGGAGACGGCGAAAAGTAACCGGACAAAGAATGTCAAGGAGGCACAGAAGCAGGTGGATGAAGCGCAGGCTAATCTGGACGCCTGTGCCATCACGGCTCCGATCGCAGGAGTTGTGACTTCTGTAGGAGTGTCAGAAGGGGATTCTTATAGTGGCGGTACGATAGCAACGATCGAAGATATCAGTAATTTCTGTGTGACTACGACTGTAGATGAATATGATATCAGTAAAGTAGAAGTGGGGCAAAAAGTGGTTGTTCTGACTGAAGCAACCGACGAGACCGAATGGGAGGGGGAGATTAGCTTTATTGCTCCTTCCACCAGTGCGACTGCGGATACCACTGCTTCTACGGCTGGACAGTCTGGTGAGGGGAATAGCAGCAGTTCTACCGGGGATGGATATGAGGTTAGGATCACGCTTAACAGTACAGATGATACACGTTTGAAATTAGGCATGACAGCCAAATGCAGCATCATACTAGAGGAAGCAAATGATGTGTGGGCTGTGCCATATGATGCAGTGACCAAAAACCGGGAAGGCAGCTATATTACTGTATTGGATGAGGATACTTCCGAGGAAAAACAGATCTCTGTTACGACAGGGATGGAGACAGACTATTATATTGCCGTGGAGGGGTCTGATCTGACAGAGGGCATGCAGGTGGTGATCCCTGGTGACGAAATAACCACTTCCACAGATGACTCCGATTCCAAGGAAGACAAAGGAATGTCCGGATTTGGCATGGGCGGTGATATGGGCGGCCGCAGTGGAAAAATGGATCAGGGCGGCCGTGATTCTGGCGGTAACGCAGGTGGTGCTCCGGGAGGAGGTATGTCCGGTGGTGCTCCGGGTGGAAATTAAAAGAGAGGCAGGTGACGCGATATGAGTGAGGAAATGATACAATTACAAAAGATTATGAAGCGGTTTTATATCGGTCAGCCAAATGAACTGGAGATCCTGCATGGGATTGATCTGACGGTGTATGAAGGAGAGTTTTTGTCCATCGTGGGGGAATCCGGTTCTGGCAAATCTACCTTGATGAATATTATCGGTGCCCTGGATCGTCCTACCGAGGGACAGTATTATCTGTCAGGAAGAGAGATAGGCAGTCTGGGGGACACAGAGTTATCCCAGATACGGAATCAACAGATCGGATTTGTGTTTCAGACCTATAATCTGATTCCCAGAACCACCGCGCTGGAAAATGTAGAGTTACCTATGTTGTATGCCGGAGAAAACAAGAGGGATCGACGGAGTAAGGCAGAGGAGTTATTAAAAATGGTGGGAATGTCCGACCGCATGATGCATCACCCGGATGAGTTATCCGGCGGACAAAAGCAACGGGCAGCCATAGCCCGTGCCATGGCAAATGATCCGGCGATTATTTTGGCGGATGAACCGACAGGAGCTTTGGATTCGGAGACGGGACGGACGATTATGGACCTGTTTCACAGATTGCATCGTGAGCAGGGGAAAACCATCATATTGATTACCCATTCCATGGAGTTGGCAGAAGAAACCGAACGTATCATCACATTGCGGGATGGACGGGTGACAGGAGAGAGAGAGGGGGGCGTGCGGTATGCTGATTTTAGAAAATGTGAAAATGGCATTTGGTTCTCTTCGAGCCAATAAGATGCGGGCATTGTTGACGATGTTAGGTATTATCATTGGAATTGGTGCTGTCATTGCCATTATGACCGTGAGTTCTTCTCTGACGACTTCCATTACGGATTCCTTTCAGGATATGGGAGCGAACAATGTCACGGTGGGATTGAAGCAGACCACAGAGGAGGAGACGGTGAAGGCAAATGGTATGCGGTTTGGTACTTCAGGCAGAAATGCTTCCATCGAAGAAGAGGATCGGATCACGGATGAAATGATCGGGGAACTGAAGCAGGAATATTCGGATCAAATTGATGCGATAGCACTCAGTGAATCCATTAGCAGTGGTACCGCAGGCACTGGCGGTGTAACTTCAAATGTAAGTGTGACGGGAGTGAATGCGGATTATTTTGAAAGCACGCAGTTGTCTTTACTGGCAGGGCGTAAGATTAGAGAGGCGGATCTGAAAGGCAATAAAAAAGTGATCATGGTGTCGGATCTGGTGATTGACAATTTGTATGACGGAGATATGGAAAGTGCTCTGGCGCAGCCTATTAGTTTAAATCTGGATGGTGTATATAGTACGTACTATATTGTAGGTGTATACAAATATGAATCCAATAGCACGGTATCGGAAGAAAGTGATAGCGATGTAACGACTTCTGCTTATATTCCTTTGACTACAGGGAAAGAGGAGAATCATATGGATGAAGGGTATACGCAGTTTACCATTGTTACCAGCACGGATGTGGAGAGCGTATCAGACTTTGCGGATCAGGTGGAAACCTTTTTTGCACCTTATTATAATAGCAATGAGGATTATGAAATTTCCACATCTACGATGGAATCCATGACGGAATCCATGACCGAGATGATTCGTACGGTCAGTATTGCCATCGCTTTTATAGCGGGAATTTCGTTATTGGTGGGTGGCATCGGTGTGATGAATATTATGTTAGTATCAGTGACTGAGCGAACCAGGGAGATCGGTACCCGCAAAGCATTGGGAGCCAAAAATAGCTCGATTCGTCTACAGTTTATCATTGAATCAATGATTTTGTGTCTGGTGGGCGGTTGTCTGGGGATTCTGACCGGACTTTTGCTGGGGGCGATCGCGGCATCCATCCTGGGGTACGCTGCTGCGGCACCAGTTGCCGCTATGGTGGTTGCTGTGGTATTTTCTATGGCAATCGGTGTGTTTTTTGGATATTACCCAGCGGGCAAAGCGGCAAAGCTGGATCCGATCGAAGCATTGCGCTACGAATGATAGAAAAGTCGTGTATTGCAAGAAATATTGTGAAAAAATTCGATTTTTTTCTCTTTTTTTCATTGTAAATTTCTCATAAATAGAATAAACTAAAAACAAGTATTCTGTTCGGAAATAAATAGAGTGATTCTAAAAAATAAAGCGTATAAATAGGTGTTTCGGGTAAATGCATTCTGTGATGCAGAAATGGGGAATTTATACAGAGAGAAGGGAAAGGTTGTAGGAATGAAAGAACGAAAGACAATTGCTTTATTTACAGAGGGAGATAATGCTTTGCTGGAGGGGATAATGACCGAGGCAATACTACAGGCTGGTGCAAAGTATGATTATAATATACTGATTTTTCAGAGCTTGATGACAAAACCAACATATGCGGAAGGGACTTTATCGAATAGTCTGGTAACCGGGGAGAGTTCGATCTACAAATTGCCGGATTATGATATGTTTGATGGTCTGATTATATTAGGAGAATTATTGCGTTCGGATGCGATGCGGGAGATCGTGGAATGTGCCAGAAAGCATAATTTGCCAGTGATTGATGTCAATAATGAATGTGAGGGCTGCTATAATGTGGTTTTTGACGATGTAGCAGGGATGAAGGAAATGGTACAGCACATCATCCGGGAACACGGTTGCCGCAAGATTAATTTTGTCTCAGGTTTTGAAGGGAATAAGGAATCACTGGAACGCGAAGCAGCATATCGGGAAGCTTTGGAAGCAGAAGGGATACCTTTTGAACCGGAGCGGATCTTGTACGGAGAGTTTTATTTAAAATCAGTGGATGCAGTCAGAGATTATTTGCAGATGCATGAACTGCCAGATGCTTTTGTCTGTGCAAATGATGCCATGGCTATGTTTGTCACCAAGTTTTTGGAAGATGAAGGGCACCGGGTGCCGGAGGATGTCATTGTGACAGGCTTTGATCATCTGGCAGAAGCCGAAGAGTATCGTCCATCTATTACGTCAGTGGAGAGGTCTGTTTATGAAGCCGGAGAGGTAGCGGTGGAGTTGTTGCGGGAACGGTGGAGTGGTAAAATTTTATCGAAGAAGACACAGGTTCCGGCGCATTTGGTATTACATCAGAGCTGTGGGTGTCTGAAGAGGCCCCCGGTGGATGTATTTGATCTGAACCGTGTCAAGTCACAGGAGATCACACAGCGGGATATTTTTATCAGCCATATTTCCGAGATGTGGCGGGATTTTGTGATGGTAGAGGATATGGAAACACTGCTGAAAGTGGTGTGCCAGCATTTGGAATTTTTTGAATGGGATCGAATCTATTTATGTATCTGTGATGATATTTTTGGTCGTGGTATTGACGATGAGCACCGATATCTGGGATATTCTCCATCTATGGTGATGGTGAAATATCACAGAGGCCGGGAGCCGGAATTTGAAAATGTATATTATCCGAATATCCTGCCGCCACTGCATCTGGATGGGGAGGAGAGAGAACATCTTATTTTTATTCCTATGTATATGAAAGAACGGATGATTGGATATCTGTGGATGCCTTTGGATCACTATATGCAGCAATTCAGTATGTTGTACGCATTTTTGACCACAGTAAACAGTGCCATCAGTGACTTTTGCTTGTTGCGTGAAAAGGCTTCTCTGGTGGATAAGTTGGATAGCATGTATGTGCGGGATGCATTGACTAAATTGTATAACCGGTTTGGAATGCAGCGGTATGTGGAGAAAGTATTGGCGGTGGCAAGACGTGATGGGCAGAAAGTGATGTGCATTGCACTGGATCTGGATGGATTGAAACCCATCAATGATAATTATGGACATGCTGCCGGGGACAACGCCATTGTACAGGTGGCAAATGCTCTGCGGCAGGCATCCGAACGGCGGGAAGTCTGTTGTCGTAGTGGCGGAGATGAATATCTGGTGTTTGGTATTGCCGAGCATGACACGGATGCACAGGCGTTTATCCAACGGGTAGAAGATTATCTGGATCATTATAATCAGATGAATAATTGGCCATATCGTGTGGCTTGCAGTTGTGGACAGTGTATACGTCCGGCAGATCAGATTCATTCTCTGGAGGATCTGGTGACAGAAGCAGATAAAATGTTATATGAGGTCAAAGTCCGCAAAAAGACGTTGCGTGAATAAATGTGCAAAGGCAAAAGAGGGACGGCTGGGAAGTGCAGATCGCAGAGACGATCCTACACGCAAACGGTTTTGGAATGGAGGAAATCATGAAACAATGGAAGAGAATGGCATGGATGTTTGTCATGGCATTGTTGCTGGCGGGAAGTGTGGGATGTATGACATCGTATGATCAGGCGATGGCAGCCGAAAAGAACCTGGCACTTGGTTCGTATGGACAGGATTATGACACTCCGGTTACGATGTTGGTGGGGGATCAAGGGAAATTATCGCTGGATCTGACGGATATGAGCACGGATTTTTATCCCTATGTTATCGGGGGTCAGATTCAAAGCGTGACGTTTATCGGCGGAGATGCGGCATTATCTCTGGGAGAGGATGGCACCTACATCGCCAGTGCCACAGGCAGTACGAGCATTACTGTATATATTCAGACACCGGATGGAATATTGATTGAGCATTATTATATTTTGGTGGAGCCGGATCTGACAAATGCCACGCTGAGCCATACCTCGTTAGAGGGATATATTTATGCGAAAGGTGTCTCCAGCTATGAGGCGGATATCAGGATCGTGGGTGCAGTTGGTTTGGGTGAGGAGGAACGACCGGATTTTACATACCAGTCATCGAATCGGGATATGAGTGTATCTTGTGAACAGTCCGGTACTCTGATACATATTCGTGCATACGGGTCAGGCAGTACCGTGATTACCATGGTTATGGGAGAAAAGACATGGACTGTGAAACTGGTGGTGCATCAGGTGAGATTATCAGGCTCCGATTCGTTCTATTTAATCAAGGGAAAAACAAAGCAGCTGAAAATCAAGGGGACCAGTCAAAAAGTCACATGGAAATCCAGCAATACAAAGATCGTGAAGGTATCTAAGAAAGGCAAGATCAGAGCAAAGAAAGAGGGAAATGCCGTCATTACAGCGCAGGTGGGTACCGGTAAGATTGGCTGTGTAGTCTCCGTGGTCAGCAAGAAACGCAAGAAAGTCATTAATACAGCCATCAAGATCGGTGAGACCTGTAAGTATAGTCAGGCGCGCAGGATGCAATCCGGCTACTATGATTGCAGTTCGTTGGTATGGAAGGCTTACAAAAAAATGGGGATCCGGTTTGGAGACCGTTACTATGCCCCTACTGCCGCCAATAATGCCAAATGGTGCGCCAGTAACCACAAGATTATCAAGGGCAGCGTTGCCAAGAATGTGAAGAAAATGAAATATCTGCCGGGTGCCCTGA
Organism: Eubacteriales bacterium; assembly: GCA_030523265.1. Lineage (GTDB taxonomy): Bacteria > Bacillota > Clostridia > Lachnospirales > Lachnospiraceae > Butyribacter. The sequence goes on from JAUNIU010000006.1 coordinate 12,244, forward strand.
TGTATGAGACGAGTGCGAAAAAGAATGGGCGATACAAAGGAATTTATCATGTGGAAATGTTCACAGGATATACCTTTGAGGGATTTGATGCGCAGGGAAAAGCCATAGTAGGGATGAAGTGGGCGAATCGGCCGGATAATTACTATGGCTATATAGGGTTGTGGTCACAGCCGTAAGGAAGTTTCCGCCGGACGAACATTAATTTTTTAGATTACTAACTCGTTCTGCTATGCTCTTTTCAAATGCCTCATCGGTAAGCTGTGGATCTTTGGTATTTCTCCATATAGCGCAGGGAAGTTGTTCGCATTGGCTACAGTTCCGTAACTTCTTGCTGCCCACCGAACAGGCATAAATGGGGCAGGATTTTCCTTTCGGGGCGTGGAACACCTTTCCGCGGCATTCATTGCAACCCTGGCACATATTTCCATAGAAACTGCACTTGCTGCAATCGGTTCCGCAGCAACTGATCCCCAGGATTTCCCGCTGTCGTTTCTTGCTAAAACTACTGAGTACCAGTTCATAGGATTTGTCCAAAAGGTCTTTCAACAAATCATCCGGAACCGCCCCATCTGGGTTAATAGAGTTCCAATGTACTTTATTCATATAATATCCGGGAATAATGTCTTCGTATTGTGTTCTCAGAAAATCTCCCTCGGAAGGCTCTAATTTTAGTGTAATATAGTAGGGTTTGCTATCCTGCCATTCCAGGCATACTGCCGCAAACATTTTGTCCCCGATAAAATAACGCACCCAGTTCCAATCTTTTTGTAAATCTTTGGTAACTCCTCGTTTGTTTAATAAATATTCCTCTAACCATTCATATCGCATGTCATTTCCTCCTGTTTTATTTTGATGCTATATATCAGTAGATTTCTAATCATTACCCACATGCACTGGTTTGTCTGTGTTTGGAATGATTCTCTTCATGTTTCTATTTTAACATAATGAACACGACAACTATATGTCATGTTTGGCAGGTCATAAATAAAGATACTGATTCAGGGGAAGCTGGATTTATTTTAATATAGAGGAAGTAAGGGAACAATGGTTAATTTTGGGTCCGCAGGAGTCTGATAACAATGGTGGATGCTTTATGAATGGATCTATGATAAAATGGAATAAGAGCATAGGTATAAATTATTGTGCGTCTAATCAAAATTTAGTGAGGTGGGAATATGATTTTATCATTACAGGGATGTATGGCAGTTGGAAAAACTACAGCAGTTAGATATTTACAAGATAACGCACCTTATATAAATATAAGTTATGAAGTTAATACAGATATTGTGGAAGAAGTGAAAAGACGTCACCTTGATAAAAACAGATATGAAGACTATATTGAAATTCAAAAGTTATGGCTAAATAACGAGGTGGTCAGATGGAATAAAGCGAAGGGGTTTCCATGTAGTGTGATGGATTTTGGTGCAGAAGAAATAGAATTTTATACACTCCATTATCCGATAACGATAGGTAAAAGTTGGGATGTTGAAAATGCATTAAAAAAGGAGTTAGAAGCTGTTAGAAAATGTATGCCAACAAGGATATTGTTTATGGATGCATCGGATGAAACATTGCGACAACATAAAAACAATGATTTGACACGTACAAGAAATTTCTTTGAACATCATTTGCAATATTTTTTACCATTAAAACGTAAATGGTTTTATGAAAAAGATAATGTTGATGTGCTTATGGTTGATGGGTTAGATGCAGAAGAAGTAGGCATGAAAGTAAAAGAATGGTGTGATAATTGTATAAAGAGGTATCGTTGAAATAAAAAAATATATTTTGAATAGATTTTGTGGCAGAGGCTATGGTACGATCCGTGCGGTAGCCTTTGTTTTTTGTCGCTGTTCTCGTAAGTCAAGAACTAATTTTACCATTTAGACTACTAATTTTGGCGAGTTGGCAGAGAAAGGAAAGTACCAGACTATCAGGTTTTAGGATATGATCTGATGGAAACATGGTAGGGTAAAACAAATTTATAAATATATACAAATTCTTGAGTTCCGCATTTTGCATTAACTAGTGTGAAAACTCAAGATGCAAATTGGGTTTCTTGACACTTTACATGGTGGTCTCGCATAAAATATTTTGAGATAATCCTTTCAAAGGATGTGTGAAATGAGACAGAATTATGTAACAGTATCATTAGAAACCCATTTATTTTTTGCCAGAATCATGAAAGAACATGCATTGTTCCTGATGGCTGGTTTCTCCGGTAAGAACGCAACATATACAAAGAAAGCAGACTGGTTCCGAAGACAGTTTGAGGCACTGCTCAGAGAGGTAGTGATCCTGGCAAACAACAGGATTCGTGAGGATGTTATATGTTCCGGCGAAGTTGTGACCCAATATACATCGTGTGCAGAGAACCGTACACAATTTTTGACTGGCATTGAGATTGATTCACGGATTACGGAGGCTGAAAAATCTCTCCGTGCAGGGTGTCCAGGTCAGGAGAACGCTGCCATCGTAAAACGGGTTCGCCGAATGAATCAGAGAGCTTTAGGGCTGGTGAAAGGTCTGATAGAATTGAAAGAACAGGTTCTGCGGGATGTGACATCCTGTCGTCTTTTCACGTTTAATTATCCGTTGTTGGTGGAGCATATATTGCGCGAAGCATGTATGTATTGTTCCTTGCTTACAGAGTTGGAAGAATGTGGCATGCTTGCAGAGCAGGATATGCTGGAGACAGAGACATTTTGGAATCAGATCATGATGGAACATGCATTGTTTATCCGGGGACTGCTTGATCCGTCAGAGGAAGCGCTGATTGATACAGCGGATGAATTTGCCAAGGAATACCAGGAACTTCTGGAGGAGGCAAAGAGACAGGATTGCAGAGTCACTGCAGGGCTGGAGGAGAGAACCATACAGGAGACTCTGCGCTATAGAGACTTTAAGGCAGCCGGGACAGAAGGCATTACACAGTGTCGTATCGCAGGGCTGATTTTGCCATTGTTGGCAGATCACGTACTCCGGGAGGCAAATCATTATCTCAGATTATTGGATAATCACTGTGATGCGTAGGGGGGTGGTGTGATGGAGTTATGCCAATATTCTGAATGCAGCTGTGTTCGGACTTTTGAGATAGAAGCAATACAGATTCCGATTGTCTATAATAAATATGGCGACCATGATCCGGATGGTCTGTTGTATGTTCTGGCAAAAGACGCAGAACGTATTCGGAAGGGAGCGTTGCGAAACTTTAATCAGGAGATACCGCAGCCATATGAAGAGGTTAAACCTTTAGTTCTCCGTGTAAATCTGGGAGATAAGATCCGTATTAGATTTCGGCATTCCTTAAACAGACCGTTATCCATCCATGTACAGGGAATGAAATATGATGTCAATACTTCGGATGGTGCCAGTGTGGGCTACAACGCCGATAGTACAACATTTCGGGAAATTACGTATACCTGGTATGCTGCCAGAGAGGGGGTATATCTGTTTCATGATCTGGCGGATGCCCGAAGCAGTGAAGACGGAACTAATATCCATGGCTTGTTTGGAGCTGTGATCGTGGAAGCTCCGGAAGCCAAATGGCTGAATCCAGAGACAGGAGAGGAACTGGATAGCGGTTTATTTGCCGATGTTTATGTTCCGGGCCAACCGGCATTCCGGGAATATGCCGTGTTTTTCCATGATGAACTGGAAATTAAGGACAAAGACGGAATGCAGCCGATGGATCATCATACAGGTTTGCCGTCCTCGACTACAGCCATCAGTTATCGGGCGGAGCCGATGCGCAATCGTATGCCATTGACGCAGGAGCCGGAAGATTCTGGAGAGGATGTTTCTATGAGTTCCTGGGTTTATGGAGATCCGGCGCCACCAATACCCCGGGCATATGTGGGAGATCCCACCAAAATCCGGCTGATCCATGGTGGTGTCAAAGAAACCCATGTATTTCATCTGCATAATCATCAGTGGCGATTGGAGAGAGACAATGCCGTTTCTACGATATTGGATTCCATCTCAATTAGTCCCCAGGAATGTTATACATTGGATATTTTGTATGGTGCCGGAAGCCTAAATGGTGTCATTGGAGATGTAATATTTCATTGTCATTTATATCCGCACTTTCACGAAGGGATGTGGACACTTTGGCGCATTCACGACCGTTTGGAGGATGGCAGTGGAACCTTGCCGGATGGAACCGGGATACCGCCACTTCTGCCATTAAAAGACCGGAAACCACCCCGCAGGAAAGATGAGAAGCATCCCGGCTATCCTAATTTTATATATGGAAAGGTGGGAGAAGCACCCCGACAGCCACCGTTTGGCATAGTAAACAGAGATGGAAGTAATAAAATCTACCCAACACCATTGGAAAAAGCAAATTTCGTAGAAAATTTTGCTCCCGGGGCATTATATACGGATACCTGTCCATGCCATGCCGGCAGCAGATGCCGGGCGGAATTATACCAGCCGGAGGACATCCATCAGAGCAGGGCGAAATCCTGCCAGTCGGAGGAGGTACGATCAGATCGGAGTGCCGCATCGGTCACTGCCTGTCACAACGATAAAGACTGTAGGGCATCGGAGGATTGTGGGAATGTCAAAGTATTTGAGATAGCTATGATACAGGCAGATGTCTGCTATAACCGGTATGGATGGCATGACCCGCAGGGACGGTTTTTTGTGTTAAAAGATGAACTGGAACGTCATGGCGGACTGGAGGAATATATTCGCAAGATAGAGAGCGGAAAGATTCAGGCAGAGCCGTTGGTGATCCGTGCCAATGCCGGAGATTGCATCGAATTGCGTACTACAAACCTATTGCCGGAATATCTGGAGGCCAGTCCGTTTCAGTTGAGAACCCGAACAGATATCGTGGGACATCACGTTCATTTGGTAAAATTCGATACCATTGTCTCAGATGGTGCCGCCAATGGCTGGAATAATATAGCCGGAGCAAGACGTTTTGAGACATTGGTGGAACGCTTTTTTGCAGACGAGGAATTGAGAACGGTATTTTTCCATGACCATCTATTTGCCAATTCCCATCAGCAGCATGGAATGTTTGGTGCATTAATCATTGAGGAGGCGGGAGCCACATTTCATGATGTGAGAACCGGAAAGGAGTTGAAAAGTGGCACAAAGGCCGTGATTCAAAGAAGAGACGGTACTTCATTCCGGGAGTTTGCGTTATTTTTGCACGATTTTGCATTGTTGTTTGACAGAGACGACAACCCCCTCAATCCGCCGGAGGTACCCGGTTCCCATGATGATCCCGGAGTGATGGGGATTAACTATCGGGCAGAGCCTATGAGGGAACGGTTGAAACAGGATGATGATCCGGCATATGTATTTAGTTCTCTGATTCATGGAGATCCAGCGACTCCGATCCTGGAAACATATCCCGGCGATGAGTTGGTGATCCGCCTGTTAGATGGTGCACATGAAGAACAACATTCGTTGAATGTAGCGGGCATGTCATGGAAAAAGGAGATTGTGGATGCCAATTCGCCTTTGGCAGCGTCACAGACACTGGGAATCTCGGAAGCCTTTAATTTGAGGATTACAAAGCCATATCAGGCGGGAGATTATCTGTATTATTCCGGTGGCATTGATGATGCATGGCTGGGATTGTGGGGAATTATCCGTGCTTACGACAAAAGGCAAAAGCATCTGAAACCATTGTGCAGACGTGAAGACAAAATTTTGCCGTTGCCGCCATGTCCCGGTATGAATGACGTTGTGCGAAGGTATGAGGTTGCTGCTATCCAAATGGACATCGCATATAATAAATATGGTGATCACGATCCGAATGGATTGCTCTTTGTGCCATTGGAACAACTGGACTTGGTTTTGGCAGGGAAAATAGAGCCGAAACCGCTGATTCTGCGGGCTGATGTGGGCGACTGGATCGAGGTGACGTTATATAATGCGTTGAATCCTGAGGAGCCTGTTCCGTATTTTGACTATCCGCGTGTGCCGCTGGACAAAAAGCATTGTCCGTCTCAGCGTGTATCCTTAAATCCGCAGTTTCTACAGTATGACCCGGTGTGTGATTCGGGTATCAATGTAGGCTATAATAATCGTGAACAGACGGTAGGGATTGGTGAGAGCAAAAAATATTTATGGCGGGCAGATGAGGAATATGGAGCCTGTATCCTGCAATCCTTTGGAGATATCAGAAATCATCGGTATCATGGACTCTTTGGTGCGGTGATTGTGGAACCTGCCGGGGCAAACTGGTATCAAAATTTTACAAAAAAACCGGGAGACTATGTGGAGGAGGCAGTAATCACAGCACCGGGAATTGAAAGTTTCCGGGAGAATGTTGTTTTTATCCAGAATGGTATCCGGCTGTTGGATCGGGAGGGAAATTTGATACAGACTGCCCGGGGGGATGATGAGCCGGTAGATGCAGAGGATACGGGAGAAAAGGGATATAATTACCGGTCGGAGCGTTTTGCAAACCGACTGGAAAGGGACCGAAGAGTCTCAAAGGTCTTTTCAAGCCGTGTGCATGGGGACCCGTCAACGCCGGTGTTTAAAGCATACACGGGAGACCGTGTGATTTTTCGCACCATGATGCCGGCAGATAAGCCGAGAAATGTTGGGTTTACGATTCATGGACATGAGTGGAGAGAGCAACCGAAAGATCCGTCTTCCAGAGTGATTCCGCTACAGGGCGGTATCAGCATTGGCAATAAATTTGATATGGAGTTGGAGGGTGGTGCTTCCTGTCCCGGTGATTATCTATATCGTTCCGGCAGTTTGAAATGGGATGTGGAATCTGGTATGTGGGGCATTTTCCGGGTTGTGAAACAGGGGATTGGCTGTAAGTGCAAAAATGTTTGCCGGAAAACGATTGCGCGTTTTTGCAAAAAGCGCCCGCAACATGAAAAGTGAAATAGTGGAGGATAGTATGGAAAAAAATAAAAGAATAGAAGGAATCGATGTGAGCCACTGGGAAGGCAGGATTCAATTTCACAAAGTCCGGGAAGCAGGCATCCGCATTGTCTATATTAAGGCAACACAGGGAAGAAATATTGTGGATCCGGATTTTGAGCGGAACTATCGGGAAGCAGAAAAAGAAAATCTGCGAATCGGATTTTATCATTATGTTGCAGCAAGAGATTTGGAGGAGGCAAAGCAGGAAGCTGCCTTTTTCTATGACAAAATCAAAGATAAGAAACAGCATGTCAGACCCGCCATGGATTTTGAGGAGTTTGGTACACTGACACATCTGGAGATCCGAAACATTTCTCTGCAATTCTTAAGGGAACTGGAAGAGAGGGACGGACACCGTCCAGTGATTTATAGCGATGCGTCCAATGCGGCGAATGTCTTTGATGATGACCGTTTGCGGGAGTATCCACTTTGGATCGCGCAGTACGGTGTACACAGGCCGGATATGGAAAACCGCTGGAAACGCTGGAGTGGCTGGCAGTATACGGATAGCGGTACGGTGGAAGGAATCGCCGGAAAGGTAGACAGGGATTATTTTCGGTCAGAAATAATGCTCCACAAAAATCCAATATAGACGATGGAGATGGTGTGCATAGAAAATGCCTACACTCGAATAGGAGATGTAGGCATCCATCTGCACACAGTCATAGGTGTTACACCCGTCTGCTTGACTAGGGGAATATCAGATGTATAGTCTGGCGATGTGTAAAAAAGAGAATTTTTTGGCTAGTTATGTTATAATGCGAAAAATGCCTGTTTTCTGATAGAAAGGAGGCATGAATATGAAGTACCTAAATGAACGATAAGAAGCGGGATTACTATGGGGAAGGATTGTTGGACAGGCTTTCATGGATGTAATCATACTAAGGAGGGGTAGAGAAAGCATATGGATCTATATATTGTGACAGATATCGAGGAACCGGATTTTGGCTGTGACGGATTTCCAGAGGGTGATGCGGTTGATTATTCGGAGGGGAGACTGGTAAAATCCGACGCGGATCACTTTCATAGGGAAGGAAGTATGACAGAGGATAGCCTGATTAAGCAGGCAGAATGGCTGGAAGGATATTTGGAGGCGTTGGAAGAACTGGATTAGTGAATGGAGGAGTATATGGGATGTTTGGGTAATTTGATTTGGTTTTTGTTTGGTGGATTTCTCAGTGGTTTATCGTGGATTCTTGCCGGGATCCTTTGCTGTTGTACTGTAGTGGGGATTCCGTTGGGATTGCAGTGCTTCAAATTTGCTACCATGGCATTTTGTCCTTTTGGTAAAGAGATAGAATATGGTGGAGGTGCGGTGTCACTGTTAGCCAATATTATCTGGTTGTTGGTATGCGGAATCCCTATGGCAGTGGGAAATGCAGTCTGGGGTTGCATATTGTGTATCACGGTGATTGGCATTCCGTTCGGGCTACAGTTTTTCAAGCTGGCGAGATTATCTTTGCTGCCTTTCGGTGCTACGATAACATATCTTTAGTACAAGGGGTGGAATTGGATATGAATAAGAAAAAAAGAGTAGTACAATTATTGTTGATAGTAATATTGTGTATGGTGTTCTTTGCGGGGACTGTTCTAAAAAAACTTGTTAAGATCAATTCGGTCTTCCTCGGTGCAAATCCTGTTACCGGAGTGGATATTTCCCATTATCAGGGAACGGTTGATATGGAGAAATTATATCGGCAGGATGTGACGTTTGCATATATTAAGGCAACGGAAGGAAGCGAAAGTGTGGATGAGAAATTTGCAGAGAATTGGCGCAATGGCAGAAACAGTAAATTACATATTGGTGCTTACCACTTTTTCTCCTTTGACAGCAGTGGAGATAAGCAGGCGCGGCATTTCATTGCGACGGTGGGAGATCTGCATGGAACGTTGGTTCCGGTGGTGGATGTGGAGTATTATGGAGATAAAGAAAAGAATCCGCCCGATTCGGAAGATGTAACTCGCGAATTGTCAGAATTTCTCGATATACTGGAGAAAGAATATGGTGTCAAACCGATGATTTATACGACGCAGAAGGTGTATATGAAGTATATCAAAGATACCTTTGGTGAGTATCCGCTGTGGTTACGGAGTGTGTATTATCCGGTGCAGATGGTAGTGGGCAAGGAATGGACCCTGTGGCAGTATAGCGATACGGAAGTGCTGGATGGATATGACGGCGAGGAAAAATATATTGACAGGAATGTATTGCATGGGAGCGAAGAAACGTTGCGGAAAATGTTGTGTCCGTGAGGAATGAAATAGATAACAGACAGGAGGTACAGGCATATGAGTAAGATTGTGAAGGATAGTTTTATTTATAAAAGCCCCATTGGGATGTTGAAAATTTGTGAAAATGAGGGAAGGATCACAAACCTGTATTTGCAACAGGGTGACCCGTCCATGGTATCAATGCAAAATAACGTACAACATTCGGATTTGCTGTATGAAGCATATAAGCAGTTAGAGGAATATTTTAGAGGAAATAGAAAACAGTTTGATTTACCGCTGCATTATGCCGGTACACCTTTTCAGCGGCAAGTCTGGAGTGAGCTACAAAATATACCCTACGGTGAGACCAGATGCTATGAGGACATTGCCATTGGGATAGGAAACGAAAAGGCGGTTCGGGCAGTGGGACAGGCAAATAATAGAAATCCGATCATGATAATCGTTCCTTGCCATAGGGTGATTCGTAAAAATGGGGAGATCGGTGGATTTGGCTGCGGTATCGAAGTGAAAGAATATCTGTTAAATCTGGAAAAGGGCAAGCGAAAATGAAAGGGTGTATGAAAAGAATATGAAAGCGAAGAATGTAGTGATAGAAACAGAACGATTGCTATTAAGACCATGGCAGGAAACAGACGCAGAGAGTTTGTATGAATATGCAAAAGATCCTCTTGTGGGACCCATTGCCGGATGGCCGCCGCATACCAGTGTGGAAAATAGCCGGGAAATTATAGACAGTGTACTATCTGCAGAAGGGACGTTTGCTGTCACCCGCAAAGGCGAAGATAAGGCGATTGGAAGCGTTGGTTTAATGATAGGCGATGCCAGTAACCTGGACATTAAAGATACCGAAGCGGAAATAGGTTATTGGATCGGTGTACCATATTGGGGACAAGGTTATATACCGGAAGCGGTCATGGCTTTGCTGGAATATGGGTTTGAAACCCTGCGTATGGAAAAAATATGGTGTGGCTATTTTGATGGAAATGATAAGTCAAAACGTGTACAGGAAAAATGTGGATTTCAGTACCACCACACCAATACAGATGTAACATGTGAATTGATAAATGCTGTGCGAACAGAGCATGTCACTTGTATTACCCGGCAGGAATGGAGTGAGAGAGGGAAAAAATTCGTTTCCAATAGAAAGCAACCACAATGATACTGATGATGCCAGACAGTCCGTCTGAGAATGGCCCAGCCCATAGAATACCTTCTACACTTGCCATATTTCCAAGAATCACTATGGCTGGAATCAGCAATATTATCTGTCTTAAAAAGGATAGTGCGGAGGATGGCAATGCTTTTCCTACGGACTGGAAGAATATACAAATAACAAGGTTAGAACCTATCATAAAGCAGGCGCACAGATAGGTACGGATACATTTCACGGCATATTCCATATACAGATCTGATTCCTGTCCAAACAGTTCAATGATCGGTTTCGGGAAAAGTTCAAATATGAAAAGGGCGATTACTAAAACTAAGGTGCTCCCTGTAATTGCCAGTTTGAAGGTTTTTTTCACACGATCATACTGCATACTGCCATAGTTATATCCGTAGATCGGTTGTGCTCCAATCGCGATTCCAAGTGCAATTTGTGCCACAACCATACACAACTTCATGGTAATTCCAATAACAGCCAAAGGAATTTCACAACCATATTGCGATTTTTCCCCCACAGACGCTATTACATTATTCATGGCCATAATCACAAATACAGTAGCCATCTGTGTAATAAAACTAGGCATTCCTAATAATGTAATCTTGCCAACAAACTTGCGACTCAATACAAAGTCTTTTTTGCTTATCTTCACCGATTTAAATCCCAATAAAAGATATATGTAGTAAATTGCGTTGAAAAGCTGTCCAATGATGGTTGCCCATGCAGCGCCGGCGATTCCCCACGCAAACACCATGACAAAGAAGTAATCCAAAACGATATTTGCAAAACAACCAATCAGCATACCAATCATGCTTTCCTTGGGACGGCCATCCGCCCGGATCACACCAGCCAACCCATAGTTGATCATGGATACCGGAAATCCTGCTACAATGATTCTTCCATATACCATAGCATACGGTAGAACCTTTTGGGTGCTTCCGAACAGATAACATAATGGATTTAAAAAAATCTCAAACAATACACATAATATAATACCTATAATCACGGTTAAGGTGATACAATTTGCGACACCCTTAGCCGCCTTTTTGACTTTTCCAGAACCCAGCTGTAAGCTAAGGAAGGCGGAAGTACCGTCACTAAGCAATACTCCTAATGCAATCTGAACGGTCATTAACGGCAATATAATGCTAGTAGCGGCATTTGCCAGATATCCAACACCCTGTCCGATAAAAATCTGATCAATCATACTATAAATCGCATTTACGACCAGAGAGATACAACTCGGAATCGCAAATCGACACAACAACTTTCCTACTGGCTCTGTTCCAAGCGAATTGGATTTTTGGACACTTTCACTCATTTTCTCACTCCTTGAAATTTTTCACTGAACATTATAAACTCTGTTATAATAATAGAGTCAAGGCTATGATGCAAGGAGGAATGAAATATGAAACCTGGTTTTACCATCAGTGAATTTGCCAAACTACGCGATATCAACATTAATTCCCTGCGTTATTATGAAAAGATCGGTGTATTAACCCCGGCATATACGGACCCGCAAACGGGATATCGTTACTACACACCTGACCAGCTTCCGGTTCTGGATGTCATTTTATTATGTATCAGCTTAGACATTCCATTAAAGCAGTTAAGTGAATTTCAGGAAGAAAATAAATATATACTCAACGATAAGTTGTATGAAACCGGAAAAGAAGTTGCAAAGAATAAAATACGGAAAATTCAGGACGAATTAGATAAAATAGAATATACTTTACGGTACCTGGAAGTCAACAAACAATATCTCAACGCAACTGGATTATATACGAGACCTATCATTGACAGGACTTTGACTACGATGGATTATACCGGGGATTTGATGGATATCAAAAGGATTGAACAAACCTCTGCCAAACTTTATACTTATGCACAGAAAAACAATCTTTCCCCGGTTTTTCCGGCTGGTCTGATCATCAGCTTCAGAGATGGTAAGATGGAAAATAAAGTTTTCTTTGAAATTGTGCGCAAAGACTTAACGGATGCTGGTAACACCGTTAAAATTTCTGCCGGAAATTTTTTATGTAAGCAGATAAACCTTACGCCGGAAACAGATTTGGTAGAAGTCATCCATGCTGCTTATAAGCAGGAAAGCAATATGGAGATTATTGTTTCAAATATGCTATTGAGCAAATTTCAGATAGGTACCAAGAAAAGTGAATTGCAGAGAGCAATATCATCCGATATATAACAGCACTGGCGTTGCCTTCTCTTTATATTAGGTTTTATACGCGCAGAATTTTGACCCCTTTCGGGATGTTAAGACAGTATATGATCAGAGGGGCATGAAAACAGAAAGGAGGCAGATTTTATGACGCCGGCAGAGATCGAAATCTTAGTGGAAACACACATGGAATCTGTTTTTCAATTTTGCTGTTTTCTTACAGGAAACCGTGCGGATGCAGAAGACTTAAGTCAGGATACTTTTTTGAAAGCAATGGAATTAGAGCGCAAATTTCATTGGAACAGAGAGGAGAGGGCGGATCGGAATTATTTAATTGGAATTGCTGTGAATCTTTGGAAAAACCAACAGCGGAAAATGAGACGAAGGCAGCGGATCGCACCTATGGAACCTTTGTCAGAAGTGCTGGTTCATGCAAAGGATAAAACGGATGTGGAGGCACAGGTATTAGAGCAGGAATTAACGGAAATGATGCAACAGATGATTGCGCTTTTACCGGAGAAACAAAGAATAGTAGTACATTTATTTTATGCTTCCCAGATGAGTATGGAGGAAATTGCAAAGATTCTTCATATTCCGAAAGAAACCGTCAAAAGCAGACTTCGTTTGGCGAAAAAAAGGCTTAGAAACAATTTGGAGGTGTATGGCTATGAAATATGATTTGGATGATTTGATTACAAAATCTTATGCGAAAAAAGACATGGTTACACCAGAGTTTTCACAGTCTGTCATGGAAAAAATGCAGGCATATTCCGAGACTCCCCAAAGAAATCACGGACGTATCATAGTTGCAGCTTGTGTCGGGATTGCATGCGTGATAGGAGTGTCTATATTGGTGTGGGGCGATCGCACAAACCGGGAATCTGATCCGGGATCGAGTGTGTTAGCAGAAGCCACAGGGACACCCGATACTGTGAACGAAAATACAGATACGGATACGGAGGAGACAGAGCATTCTCCAGAGGTGGCCGAGAAGGCGGAACAGCCAGACAATTCCGAAGAACCGGCACAGAGTGTGCCACAGGAGAGTTCTGGTGAGGAGCAGCAGGATACCCCGGCAGCTGCGGAGACAGGAGCACCCCAGAATAAACATACAGATAATCGATCAGCGGAAGGCAATAAGGGGAAAGAGGATGCGAGAAAGTCCCATAAAGATCCGAAGACTACTGTCAAACCCAATGATGCCAAAGAGCAAACGCATCCATCTGGGGAGGACAGGGAGAATACGATCAATCAGAGCCCATCCACTGCCACACAGACCCCGAATACGGACACAGAGCAAACACCTTCTGCGAGTGCTGAGCCGGAACAGAAGGTTCCTGTGGGAAGCTATCTCGCATTATGCAGCATGAAATGTGCCTCCCCGAATAAAGATCTGCACGAGGAAGGGCAGGTTCCGTCGGAAGACGAGGGGACTGTGCCACCCGAAGGGGAAGAGGTTGAACTGCCTGAAGGTGAGGAGAATGAAGCATTCGCTAAAACCGAGGGGTTGGAAGTGGTGTTTAGCCGCTTGTTTTCGGGGGATTTATTCAGGGAACAGAAGATAAGCTCCTATGAACAACTACAGGGATTAATTGAGAAAGCTGCTTTGGAAAATAAGGATCAACTATATGGAGAGTGGGGAATGGAATGGATCTCACAACAATTTTCCCAGTATGATAAAGCCTTCTTTGAAGAAAATACGTTGTACCTTTATACCATTTATCTGACATATGGATATAGCTTCAGCTTATCCGGTGTTGATGTAAGCCAGGATGCAGATGGGAATGAGTGTCTGAATATCCAGGTAGACCAATATAAGGCACTAGAACCTGGTGCAGATACTCTGGAAGTGATGTGTTATTATTGTTGTTTCATTCAGGTGCCCAAATATGTGGCAAACGCATGTGATTCTGTAGAGTATGTTGTGACAAATCAAAGAAAATAAGGGCCTGGATGGAGAGGTTGTTACAGGCTGTGAGTGTGTAATTTAGTATCTGGTCCGGCGACACAGGAAAGTGTCGCCGGGCTGTTTTTTGGTGCGAACTTTTGGAAAGCAGACATAACTATAATATGTGCTGACTTACGTCTCCGTATGCGTTATCAATAGATAAAAATGAGAAAAGTCAGGATGAAATCTTGTTGATGGCATGAAAATGATATGTTACAATAGAAATGATAGGGTGATTATAGATAATTTGAATTTGGTAAAGAGAGGAGATATTCCAGTGAGTTTATTGGAGGAACTGAAGGGATTGGGAGTTAATATTGAGGAAGGTATGGATCGGTTGATGGGAAATGCCGCTCTTTATGAAAGGATGTTAGGGACTTTTGTGAAAATGCTGCAGGAGTCAGGAGTGCAGCCTGATTTTGACAACACGGATTATGCGGAAATTACAGAAAAAGCGCATGCCATCAAAGGAGCTTTCGGGAATTTATCGATTACGCCGGTATATGAGGCATATTCCGAGATTGTGCGGTTGTTGCGGGAGGATAAGCCGGAACAGGCAAAAGAGATCTTGAAGAATATCCTGCCGATTCAGGATGAGATTATACAATGTATTAACAGACACAGATCATGATGAGAGTGATCGTATGACGTCTGCACGATCGGTTTGCTTTTCGTAAAATGATTTGTCTGATGGCGGTACGCAAACCTCTTATTTGCGTCTGCCTTTGTAAGACAAAATGGTTCAGAAGTGAGGGTTTTATGGATAACGAAAAAACAATTTTAATTGTGGATGATGTTGAGATTAACCGCGCCATTTTATCTGAAATCTTTAAAAGTGATTACAATATTATGGAAGCGGAAGGCGGAGAACAGGCGATTAAGCTGTTGGAAGATAACCAGCACATTGCAGCTGTTCTTTTGGATCTGATTATGCCTGGGATCAATGGGTTGGATGTGTTAAAGGCGATGAATCATAATGGTCAGATCAAGAAGATTCCTGTTTTTCTGATCACGGCAGTAAACAATCAGGATATGCTGCTGGAGGGATATAATCTTGGAGCGGTGGATGTGATTACGAAGCCATTTATGGCGCATTTCCTTCAGTGCAGAGTGAAGAATATTATTGAGTTGTATGGACATAGAAATGAATTGGAACAGATGGTGGCAGAACAGGTCAAGCGTCTGAATGAAGTGAACCAGTCTATGGTGGAGACCCTTGCAACCCTGATCGAATTTCGGGATTGTGAGTCGGGTGAGCATGTCAAGAGGATCTGTGGTCTGACCAAGATCTTGATGACGGAGGTTAGTGACCGATATCCGGAATATCACTTGCCCCAAAGTGAGATTGATAAGATTGTCGCCTCCTCTATCCTTCATGATGTGGGGAAGATCTCTATTCCCGACAGAATATTAAATAAACCAGGCAGACTGACCAAGGAAGAATTTGACATTATGAAGGAGCACACAACGCGGGGGTGCGATATTTTACAGAAAATTCCAAACATTATGGATGAAGGTCTCTATAATTATAGCTATGACATATGCAGACATCATCACGAGCGTTGGGATGGGGGTGGCTATCCGGATGGATTGAAAGGAGACGATATTACCATTTGGTCACAGGTGGTAGCGGTGGCTGATGTATATGATGCGCTTACATCTGAGAGAGTTTATAAAAAGGCATTCAGCAAGGAAACTGCAGTAGAAATGATCAAAAATGGAGAATGTGGTTCGTTTAATCCAAAGGTTCTTAAGGTATTTGAAGATTGTATCGCAAAGAATTAAGATGGGTTTCCCTTTGCCCTGCTGGCAGAGGGACCGGATTATGTAAGGAGAGAAAGGGATATGAAAGAAGAATTAAAAAAAGTTTTGGTTGTTGATGATTCCGAAATAGACCGGGAGATACTGAAAAGCATACTGGGCAGTAAGTTTGATATTATAGAGGCAGTCAATGGCTATTATGCATTGGAGATTATCTTGAAAAATGCAGATCAACTGGATGCGATTCTTCTGGATGTTTCAATGCCGGTGTTGGATGGATTTAGTGTACTGAGACTGATGCGGGAAAATTATATTAATAATATTCCGGTTTTCCTGATTACGGCCGAGGCCACCAAAGATAATGTGGAGCGGGCCGCGCAGTTTAATGTATCTGAATTTATCGTCAAGCCCTTTGAGCGAGAAGAAATTGTCCGCCGGCTGGAGTCAAAGCTGGGGATTGTCGTAAAGCCTAGTCTGATGCAAACAGATATCGAAGAAACGAAGAAGTACATATTAGATTTTGCAACACTCTATAAGAAATATCTGGTAAATTTCAATGAAGATGTGGGGCATTATATGCGAATGACCGGACTGATGAGAATATTGCTCAACCGGTATTTAGCCATTACGCCGGAAGTGGATCTGAGTGCAGATGAGATGGAGATCATCAGCAATGCATCATTTTTTTGCGATGTGGGAGATATGATGATTCCACAGAGAATTAAGGAAAAAGCACAGAGACAAGAAGATGGCGGGGAAGCATATCAGAGTCATACCGTGTTGGGGGCAGATTTTGTACGGTTGAATACTTCACGGCATTGTGAATTTTTTGTACAGATATGTTCCGATATGTGTGCGCATCATCATGAAAGATATGATGGGAATGGATTCCCGCATAAAGTAGCGGGCAATAACAACTCAATATATACGCAAATGTGCAGGGTGGCAGACCAGTTTGATCCGTTGTTTACGAAATACCGGGATTATACGGAATCACAGTTTAAGTATGTGGTGGGAGAATTGGAAAAGGATGCAGGGGCTTTTAGTCCAGAGATATTGTCATTATTATCAGGCTGTATGTCCAATATTATCTCCTATTATCATACCAAAGGGTAAGATACATCCTTGATCCGGGGAAATTTTTTAGCAAAGGATGAATAGTGATGAAAAAGAAGATAAGGAATTTTTTAAAACTCAGTTTCACCGGCTTGAGTGTTTTGTGCATTATTGTATTCATATGTCTTACTTTATT
Source organism: Eubacteriales bacterium (assembly GCA_030523265.1). Taxonomy (GTDB): domain Bacteria; phylum Bacillota; class Clostridia; order Lachnospirales; family Lachnospiraceae; genus Butyribacter. The sequence goes on from JAUNIU010000006.1 coordinate 29,687, forward strand.
TATGTCGAAAAAGACGGAAGATTCCATCGAGGATGTGGGTGAGATCTATATGTCTGAAATGAATCTCCAGCTTCAACAGAAATTCAGTTCCATTATCACTTTGCGTTTACAGCAGGTGGAAGGAATTATCAAACGAACACCGCCGGAACATGTGGAATATAGTGAAGGGATGCTGCAAAATCTTAGAACCAGTGCGGAGGTAAGAAATTTTTCTTATCTGGGGTTTTACACGGAGGCTGGTGAACTTCAGACGATCTATGGTGATTCGATTACAATTCGAGGCAAGGAAAACATCATGACCTATTTAAACAACAATGGTACGATAGTGTCATGGGGAACCGATGCGAAGGGAGAAAAGATCCTTATATTAGGTATGGAAGCCGCCTACCCGATGGGGGAAGGGCAGAGCAGTGTAGCATTGATAGCCAGTATGCCAATGGAATATCTGGATGAAGCACTTTATCTCTATTCGGATGATGCCATGTCTTACTCTCATATTATTGATAGCGATGGAGAGTTTATTATCCGAAATGCCGATGCCACCAGAGAAAATTATTTTGAACGAATTAAAGCAGAATTTGATGAATTTCATGGAAAAGATGCAGCGCAGTATACCAAAGAATTAAAGGAAGCCATGCGGGAGAGAAAGGATTATATTACGCTGATTTCGGTCCGGGGAGAGCAGAGGCAGATTTGTTGTTCGCCGATTTCTGAAAATGCGGAATGGTATATTGTTACAGTTATGCCGGATGGAGTTTTGGATAAAGAGCTGACCAAATTGGGAGCGGTACGGACTGGCATTATGATCGTATCTTCCCTGATCCTGTTAATAGCCATGTCCATCGTTTTTCGGAAGTATTATAAATTGACACAGGTTCAGATGAAAGAACTGGATGAGGCAAAGAAAGAAGCGGTGCATGCCAATCAGGCAAAGAGTGAATTTCTCTCCAGTATGAGTCATGATATACGGACTCCGATGAATGCCATCATAGGTATGACAGAGATCGCACAGAAGAATTTGGAGGATCCTGTGCGGGTAGAGGACTGTCTGCGCAAAGTGAAATTATCCAGCAAACATTTATTGGGGTTGATTAATGATATTTTGGATATGTCTAAGATCGAAAGTGGTAAAATGACATTAAATATGAATCCAATGTCTCTAAAGGAAACGATGGATGATATTGTCAATATGATGCAGCCACAGATCAAGGCGAGGAATCAGGCTTTTGATATATTTGTTCAAAAGATTACCACAGAGGATGTCTATTGTGATGGAGTACGTCTAAACGAAGTATTGATCAATCTGCTCTCCAATGCCAACAAGTTTACTCCAGAGGGAGGAAGGATTGATGTGCGCTTGTATCAGGAGGATTCTCCGCTGGGGGATGAATATGTGAGAACGCATATTATCGTAGAAGATACGGGTATTGGTATGTCAGAAGAGTTCCAGAAAAAGATTTTTGATACCTTTGAGCGGGAGAATACGGGACAGGTTCAGAATATTACCGGAACCGGTCTTGGGATGTCCATTGCCAAAAGAATTGTTGAACTTATGGGAGGTACCATCACGCTGGAGAGCGAGAAAAGCAAAGGCAGCAAATTTTTCGTGATTCTGGATTTGAAGAAAGTGGACTCTGATGGTAAGGAAATGAAGTTGCCGGAATGGAACATTTTGGTGGTGGATGATAACGAGGAATTATGCACCAGTGCGGTTGCGAATCTGGAAGATCTGGGTGCACATGCGGATTGGACTGTGGACGGCAGAAGAGCAGTGGAAATGATTGAAACAAGCCATGACAGAGGCGAAGACTATCAATTTGTCCTGATCGACTGGAAGATGCCTAATATGGATGGAGTACAGACGATTCGTGAGATTCGGAAACATATCGGCAAAGATATTCCGGTATTTCTGATGTCGGCTTATGATTGGAGCGATATCAAGGAGGAAGCAGGGCAATCCGAGATCGAAGGTTTTATTGCGAAGCCTTTGTTTAAGTCAACCCTGTATGTCCGGTTAAAACAGTATGAAGACGGAATGGACCATAAATTTGAGTATGAGAAGAAACATGAGATCGATTTGACGGGAAAACATGTTCTATTGGCAGAGGATATTGATCTCAACTGGGAGATTGCCAATGAAATTCTCAGCTCTATGGGATTGGAACTGGAACGTGCCGTCAATGGTCAGGATTGTGTCGATAAGTTTCAGGCATCGAATGCCGGATATTATGATGCAGTGTTCATGGATATTCGGATGCCGGTTATGAACGGTTATGATGCTACCAAGGCGATTCGCGCACTGGACAGACCGGATCATGATTTGCCAATCATCGCTATGACAGCAGATGCATTTTCAGACGATGAACAGCTCTGTCTGGATAGCGGAATGAATGCGCATTTGGCAAAACCGCTGGATATAAAGGAATGTATGCGAATCTTGCAAAAATATTTATAAATATAGAAAGGATTGGGTATCGTTACCCGCATAAGAAAGATGAAAAAAGAGAAAAAACGGAACTCCTTTTCGGGGTCTATTGGTTTTGTACTGGCTGCTGCCGGAAGTGCAGTGGGATTAGGAAATATTTGGAGGTTTCCCTATTTAGCGGCCAAGGACGGCGGCGGCCTCTTTCTGGTGATTTATTTGGTATTGGTACTTACTTTTGGATTTACTTTGCTGACGACAGAGATAGCCATTGGCAGAAAGACAAAGCAGAGTCCATTGACTGCTTATGCCAAATTGCAGAAAAACTGGGGATTTTTGGGGATGCTTGCCTGTCTGGTACCTGTGATTATCATGCCTTATTACTGTGTCATTGGCGGCTGGGTGATCAAGTACCTTATTGCATATCTGACGGGAGATGGTATGCAGGCAGCAACCGATGGGTATTTTACCGACTATATTACAGGTCAGATACAGCCCATTGTGCTGATGATTCTGTTTTTGCTGGTGGTGTCCTTTATCATTTACCGGGGAGTAAACAGGGGGATTGAGTCTTCCTCTAAGGTCTTGATGCCGTTATTGTTATTGCTGGTAGTTGCCATTGCTGTTTTCTCGCTGACGATACAGCATACAGATCAGAACGGGGTGACCAGAACCGGATTGCAGGGATTTAAGATTTATGTGGTGCCGGACTTAAAGGGTTTGACGGTGAAAGGCTTTTTGTCTGTGTTAGTAGATGCCATGGGTCAGTTGTTCTTTAGTCTCAGTGTGGCAATGGGAATTATGATTGCCTATGGTTCGTATGTCAAAGACGATGCGCATCTCAGTAAATCCATAAATCAAATTGAGATCTTTGATACGGGTGTTGCTTTTTTGGCAGGAGTAATGATTATTCCGGCGGTCTATACCTTCATGGGGAAAGAGGGAATGGAAGCATCGGGGCCTAGCCTGATGTTTGTATCTCTACCCAAAGTGTTTGCTTCTATGGGGAAGTTTGGTAATATCGTGGGATGCCTGTTTTTTGCAATGGTATTGTTTGCTGCCATCACCAGTGGAGTTTCTGTCATGGAGGCTGTGGTGTCCAGTCTGATGGACAAATTTCATCTTTCCAGAAAGAAGGCGGTCGTGATCGAGACGGCGGTGGCATTAGTGGCAGGCGTTATCGTGTGCCTTGGTTATAATAAACTGTACTTTGATATTACACTTCCTAATGGTGCCCATGCGCAGGTGCTGGATATCATGGATTATATCAGTAATAATTTCCTGATGCCTCTGGTTGCCATTGGTACCTGTATCCTGATCGGATGGATTTTGAAACCACAGATCATCATTGATGAAGTGGAAAAGACGGGATGTCGTTTCGGCAGAAAGAATCTATATATTGTGATGATGCGATTTATTGCACC
>JAUNIU010000129.1 GCA_030523265.1 Eubacteriales bacterium
ATCATTCTTTGAACTTTTTGTTCTATTAGAGGAATCATCAGATTATAGCTATGGTCTAAAGAGGCAATAGAAAATAATTGCAATATACGAGATGCTTCGTTATAATATGATCAAGTGTGTGATATGTAATAAACGCCAGGGAATACAATGTTCTGGCAGCGGGGGATACATTGCAAGGAGTTTGAATATGGCTACGGTAGATGGGATCAAACCTATAGTTAAAAAAGAAATAAGTGAAATGGCTGAGAGGTGCAATATTCAACAGGTAATTTTATTTGGATCAAGAGCCAGGGGAGATTATCGGGAAAGAAGTGATATTGATCTTGCCGTAACCGGTGGAGATACAGTGCTTTTTTCATTATTGGTAGAAGAGGAAACTTCTACGTTATTGAAATTTGATGTTGTGAATCTGGATGGTGCTGTTCAGAGTGAACTTAGAGATAGTATTCAGAATGAGGGGATAGTAATTTATGAAAAAATATGAAAATTTTGTAAGTGCATTACGTAATCTGGAAGCAGTTTATCAATATGAGCCGCCGTATGATAACGTTATTTTAACGGGTTTGGTAGGTTTGTATGAGGTATGTTTTGAACAGTCATGGAAGGCGATGAAAGAAACATTGGAAAAGAATGGTTTTGCAGAAAGCCAAACCGGTTCACCCAGACAGATCGTGAAAACGGCTTATCAGGCAGGCATGATAAAGGAGGAAGATGTGTGGTTAGAGGCATTGATATCTAGAAATAATGTGGCACATGCTTACAATCAAGATGTGGCTTTAGACATTATCAATGCTACAAGGATGAGATACTTTGATATGTTTCAAAATCTAAAAGAAGTTTTGGATAAGGAATGGAAGGAATAATAAAAGAAAATCAAACGAAGGGAGATTAGTGTGATGGACAATTTATTAAAGGTAACATTAAACCCAGCCAGATGCGGCCTGGATCTGGGCGATGGCAGCGAGAGGGCGGAATATGTGAATCAGGATTATATTCTGACAACCCTGGGCCGTCCCCACAGAAACATTGGCATCATGTATACCTATTATCCAAAGGATAAGGAGTGGCCGGAGCGTATCAGTGTAGCCTGCAAAGATATGGAGATCAATTTCCAGTGGGATTATCCCTATGATGATTATTTTCCGTACCGTGGCGGGATCGATGGTGATACGTTGGGACAGCCTTTTGAGCAGATGCGCGATATCCGCAGACATGGACAGGATGTGGCACTGACACTGACGATTGACTGTTCCCTGCCGGATGAATATTTACGTCAGATTGCAAGGGAGTTAAAGACGTTTGGGCGTATGCGGCTGCGGATCAATCATGAGTGTTGTGGTGATTGGTTTACACATAATCAGCGTTTTTCCTATCAGGAAGTGGCGGATTTCTTTGTGCGGTTTGCCACGATTGTAAAGGAAGAAGCACCACATATTCAGATCGTATTCTGTGGTGGCAGTGTGATGGATTTGGAAGCGGAGGATGCACCGGTACAGCATGAGGAAGAATTTCAAAAAGCCTTCGATATCGCAGATGTATGGTCAAATGACTGCTATCTGGCGCTACACTATCGCTGGCCTTTCGATGTGTGCGAGAAGGACAGTCAGGACAGTTTCGCCATGACTCCGGTCGATCCGTTTTTTGAGAGACTGGATAAGACTTCCAAACGTATGACGAAGGTAAATCATGGTGTTTGTAAGCCGTTTGTGATCTCGGAATTTAATACGGACGGAGATGTGACCGGGCCGATGCGTCAGGGAGAATCCATTAAGCGTTTCGTAGAGAAGTTAAAGCAGGGAGATGCTGATTGGTTTGATGGATTTTCTATGTACCAATTTAGGGACAGAGGCCGTCTGGGACTGGAGATCGAAGATCCGAATAATAATACCGTAGGGATACCACAGCCGATTTTGAAGGATTATAAGGAGATTCTGAAAGATCCATTTTTCCTGCCAGAATTAGTCGAGGGAGAATCTGTATCTTTGCCCGCTACATTGCGATGGGGTGGCGCAGAGGATGCAGAGGGTCTGGCGATCCCATTAACCTTAGAGAAGACACCGGAGTTCTGTGAGATTACGTTTGAGGAAGAATTAAACCTGATGATGGAGATGAATGGACGCTGGTTCTATAAAGCGCCGGGTACGAAAACCGTGGATCTTATGCCGGCTTTCTTTGAGACACCAGTGGAGCCTGGCACGAAGCTTAGTCTGAAGATCTTTGCGCCGCCTGCCAGTGGCGAGAACGATCCCGCACAGGGCGAAGACTGGGCGGTGAATTATTACTGTACCATCAATGAGATGCCAAAGCTGCGTATTCGTTATGAGTCCGTCAAAGATGTGGGATAAAAGAGAGTAAGAGTTTTCGGGGAGGTAGTAGTTATGAAAACATGGTGGAAAAAATTAAGTGCAGGATTGGCATTGGCGGCGTTGGTTTGTGCATTGGTGCCTATGGTCTCACCACGGAATGTGGCAGCAGAAGGGGAAGACAAACCGGTATATCACGCAGCAATGGGGATACAGACAGCAACACAGATCTGGATTCAGCGGTGGGGATATTATGATGCCAGCTACAATGAGTATTATGATACGGAAAACTATAGTAAGTTATATGACAGCAACAAAACATTTTATGATGGGACTTTTGAAGATGTAGAGATCAAGGGAAATGGTACTTATACGGTAGCGTTAAAAGATGCGGATTTTGCTGGTGAGACCACAGTATCCCAGCTTCATATCGCCACCGATATTCCTGTGGCAGAGAGTGAGAAGCTACAGTTTACGGATGTGACATTAGAGATCAATGACAAAGAGGTAGTAAAATTCGATCAGGCAGTGATGGAAGATGAAGAGAATTATATGCAGGGCGGCGCGGTGATTCTGCTGTATAATCACTGGCGTGATGGTCTGAAAAAGACATTATCCGATATGGGTGCAGGTGAGGATTCTGACAATGGATGGGAAGTCTTGCAGGGATCTGGTGACAATGTTGCCGTGACATTTACCGTATCCGGATTACCTTATGATAATGAAGAACAGGCGGCAGAGGAAGATACTGGAAATGGGACCAAGGAAACTTTAGATGCAGCGGAGAATACTTCATCCGATGTGATCAAAGCAGATACTTCCCATGTAGAGGATGGTTCCATGGGGACAGCACAAATCGTGGGGATCGTAGCGATTGCCATTGTAGCACTGGTGCTTGTGATTATCCTGAATATTAAGAAAAAGGGGTCCTATTAATGGATCGTGGAATGGTATAGACAGAAGTATATATGTCATAGAATTCGATTATTTTGTTGGATATGAATTTAAGAAATATCTGTTGCATGTACAGCAGGCACTAATGATCTATTGTTTGATTCGGTAAAACCTCTTGGTTTTGCGGAATCAAACATTTCTTATTATGAATTTTTTCTACACAGATTTGAGGTTATTTGCTATAATGTAAAGCAATTAGTTTTTGCTAAGATACAGGAGACGAATGGGAGAGAAAAAAATGAAAAATTTAAGAATGAGCACTAAAATAACTGCAGCCATTACAGCAGTTATCATTGTATGTATTGCACTGCTTTATGTTATTGCCAGCAGCCGTATGAATGCCATGATGAAACAGTCTGAGATAGATCATATGAAATCGGCGCTGCAGGCACAAACAAACTTAATTGAAGAATATGTAAAACATCAGGAGGATACTCTGATTGCTTATAGCAAGGCGCCTGTTATTATTAACTATTTGAAAGACCCCACAAATGCCGAAAATAAAAAGCTTACCCAGAATTATACAGAAAGATACTTTGCAGATTTAGAACAATGGGAAGGTTTATATGTTGCGGAGTGGGATTCTCATGTAATTGCGCATTCCAATCCGGAAGTGGTTGGTATGACCACTAGGGAAGGTGAAGGACTAAAGGCACTGCAGGATTCTTTGACCGGAGCAAATGGACTTTATAATTCGGGTATCATAATATCTCCTGCATCCAAAAAACTGATTTTATCTATGTATTGTCCAGTGTTTGATACGGATGGCAAAACTATTTTGGGATATGTTGGTGGTGGTCCTTTTGCAGATGATTTAAAATCTTTGCTTGATTCTATGAGAGTATCAGATGCGGATACTACCAATTACTCAATGATAAATGTAGATAATGGGATGTATATTTTTGATGAAGATCAATCGCTGATGGGAACAGAGGTTGAGGATCCTATGCTTTTGAAGGTGATGGATACCATTCAAAAAGATAAGACAGTTTTGTATGGAGAACAGGAATATTCTGACCAAAAGAACGTTCGCTCTCTTTCTGGCTATGAATATATTGCGGAGCACGACTGGGCCGTTGTTTCCTATGACAGTGAGGCAAATATTTATAAAGACGCGCAAAAAAATATAGAATTATTAAGAGTCCTCTGTATTATTTCTGTAATTGCTATTAGTATTTTATCTTGGATATTGATACATTTTAGTACACGTCCGTTGAAATATGTGGAAAATGCAATTATGCAGTTAAAAACATTAAACCTGAAGCGTAATAATCAGCTGGATTCCTATATCAACAAAAAAAGCGAAATTGGACAAATTGCAACTGCAATAGATTCGTTATATTCTTCATTTCAGCAGATTGTTTTAACGTTGGATCAGTGTTCCAATTCCCTGACAGACTCAGCTGTAAAAATGACGGATTCATCGGCAGTGTTAATGCAATGTGTAGAGGATAATTCTGTCGTGACAACAGAGTTTGCAGATCATACGGAAACCATAACGCAAACAGTTCATGATGTGGATGAACAAGTTACGGAAATTGCACAGGTAGTTTCTGAAGTTGAGAGCAAAATTCATTCAGGAACGGATCAAAGTAATCTTTTGCTGGAAAAGGTTTCCAAAATGCAGCATTTGGCAAATGATTCTATGTCAAGAACGCAAATACAAATTGGCGAAAATCAAAGAGCCATCGAAGAAGCATTAGATAATCTACAGTCTTTGATGCGTATTGATGAAATGGCAAATCAGATTTTGGAAATTACCAGCCAAACCAATCTGTTATCGCTTAACGCTTCCATCGAAGCGGCGAGAGCCGGAGAGGCTGGTAAGGGATTTGCTGTGGTTGCCGGGGAAATTGGCAATTTAGCCAACAGTTCTTCAGAGACGGCAACAGAGATTCAGAATATTTGTAATGATACTAAAGTCAATATTGTGAAAGTGCAAGATTGTTTCGATGTCATTATTGCCTTTCTGCAAAATGACATTCAGACCCAGTTAGAGGACTTTGTGAAAGCAACCAACGAATATTATACTGCTATTGAAGAAATTCAGACAATTATATCGGATATTGACCAGTCGGCAAAAGTATTTGTCAATGCGGTAACAGATATTCATAATCAAATTGAGGAGGTACAGACGATATCTGGTGGTCATATTGTTAGTAGCACAGAGATTCGTGAAAAAGCCGAGCAAACGACACAAACGACCGAAGAATTATCTGTCGTGGTTAATAAGAATAAGGAAAATGCGGTATCTATTCGTGCCATTGTGGATCGCTTTTCTGCCTATGACAATATTTGAAAATAAATGTGACAAATATTAGTATGTGATTTGTGTATGTCCGTCTTATATTAAAAATAATGTGGAACAGAAGAAAGGGAGGAATTGTAATGAAAGGAACTTGTAGAGCATTAGGTGGAATTGTATTGGTACTGGGAATTATCGGAACTTTAGTGCTGGCTATTGCAGGAGGAAAGACAGCGTCCGTGGACTATAGTATGTATAGTGGAGTGGGCGTGGAATATCACAGAAGCTGGCTTTTGACGTTTGGATATTTGATTGGCGGAGGTTTGACGACAGCTTTTGCTTCAACGGTATTCTTTGCATTGGCAGAGATTTTGGATGATTTAGAAAGTGTAAAATATCTCCAAAGCGAAATGATGGAGAATATACATGAAATGCAGGTGAATGCTTCCAATAAATCAGATTCGTCAAACGCAGAGGGGGAATCAAATTTCCGTGGGAATGATTCGGCCGGTGCAGGTTCCATTTATGGTTTTAGTGGCAGCGGTGGTTGGACATGTCCGGAATGCAATCGGAAAAACAGGTCTTTTGATAGTTCCTGTGTTTGTGGATATTATAAAGGGTAACGTGTATACATATTATCTAGAAAACAGCCGTCATTACCTGCAGGAATGACGGCTGTTGCACGGTAACACGCTGGAGAAGCGTTTACTGTCCGGCCAGTACAGCAAGCATTTTCTTTGCTTCTGTTCTGGCTTTTGTTGTCTTTTTTATAAATAATTGAAATAAGATATCTCCTTGGGAAAAATATACGGTTTCTATCTCGTCGTTTTCTATAAAGTAAGCCTTTTTATCGTCGGTGTATTCGTATACTTCTTTGATTTTTTGGTTTTCCCCATAACCCCACTCCTGTTGATTGAAACCATCTATGGCAAACATGGCATTTACGTCAAAGGGATTGTCATTATAGACGATTTGAGCAGACATTTGTCCATAGCCTGATTTGGGTTGAATGCTCAGAGTAATGTTTCTGTATTCGATTTTATCTGCACCGGGTAATTCCAGTTTCGTGATGGCTTGCATGGTATGATAATCTGAAAATGTTTGGGAATAATATAGTTCACTCGCATCCTGAGACTCTTTGTCCATCTGGGTGTTTTCATCTGCAATAAAGGTTTCTTGGTCAAATGGTACCGATTTGATGGGATCAAGTTTCATTTTTTCATCGTCGGCAGATAGTGCAAAAGAACCCCAAATGGATTTGGCAAAGCCAGCTGCCTTGTCACCATAGGCAACGCCGCCGATGATACATACGGCCGCCATCACAGCAACTGCCAATTTCCATGAGGTGTTCAAGTGAAGTTTATTGTTTTTTTCCAGATCTGCTTTTTGGAATGCCATTTCCGTAAGTCCGGGTGTGCGTTTTATCACATTCATTTCTCTTTGATAACAATCTTTAAAATTCATATTTCTCTGCCTCCTTATTTTCTAACATGATTTTTAGTTTGTTTCGACCTCTTGCCAACCGCGTACCGGCTGTATTTTCCTTTATCTTAAGAATCTGTGCAATTTCTTTTAGGCTATATTCTTCGTAATAATAAAGATGGATAATGATACGATATTTTTCTGGCAGCCGATGTACACATTCTGTGATCAGACCAGTCGTTTCCTCAGCGTTATTGGTACAGTCCTTGTCCGGATCATGTTCAGTAAAGTCAACTTTCTGCCACCAGGCGGACTTCCAAAGGTCTTTACAACAGTTGATTGTGGTGCGAAGCAGCCAGGCTTTTAGGTGTTCCTCGCTTTTCATTCGCTTTTTTTGCTTTAGGAGTCTTATGCAAACCTCCTGATAAATGTCATCCGCGTGATCTCTGTTTTTTAGCTGGATGTAAGCTGCGCGGTATATCATGTCACCATATTTGGCAAGGATCGCTTGTACTTCTTCGCGGTTGTAGCCATTCATTTTTTCACCTCCCTGTTTACTATACGAATCAGAC
>JAUNIU010000130.1:0-4297 GCA_030523265.1 Eubacteriales bacterium
TATTTTTAGTTTTGAACTATTTTTCATGTGAAAAGGCCATGCTGCTTATAGCAGCATGGGCAATATGCACATAAATTGCATCCGGAAAACCAGTTTTCCGAGTGCAATTTTGTGCAATATTTCCACATCACCATCTGTGATGTGGACTTTTCACACCAGTTCATGCAAAATGCGGAAACTCAAGAACAATATATACATTTCTTCCCATGCTTTATTTCAAAAAGACCAGTTCCTGCTCTTCAAATAACCGCTGTACTGTGGTCTGATATTCTGTTAAACTCTTTGTCTTTTTAATCTTTTTCAGATATTTTTCCGAATCGGTGAAGCTTTGCGCCATAAAGATCCACAACTCTTTCATCTTGTGTAACAGCGGGGTATCTCCAGATAACGCATCCTGATAGGTGCGAAAAATGGTCTGATAAAATTCCCATACCTGCCCCTTAGTCACCTCATACCCCTGCAGGCGGCTGACCAACGTGGGATCTGCAATGAGGCCTCTGCCGATCATAACCGCCCCCAGATCCGGAAAATCCTGTAGTAACTGGTCATAATCCTCCACCGTACAGATATCTCCATTATAACACAAAGGATTGCTGCTATGCTCATAGGCATACGCAAAGATATCCCGATGTACCCTGCCCCGGTAAAATTCCTGTCTGGTCCGGGGATGAACCGTCAGCTCCTGTATCGGATATGTATTCAACAATTCCAATATCTCCCGAAAATCTTCCGGGTCATCCCAACCTATTCTGGTTTTCACAGATATCTTAACCTCCGCATGGGTAAAGATCTCATCCAAAAACTTTTGTAACTGTATCCTTCGCTCCGGACGCAGGAAACCAGCTCCACGCCCCTTACCTGTCACCGTCCCGGATGGACAACCCAGATTCAAATTGACTTCTTCATAGCCTAATTCCTTCATCTGGCCGGATGCCTGTAGAAAATTTTCCGGAATATTGGTCAGAATTTGAGGTACCAGATCTAATCCCCTGTTATTTTCGGGCAAAATATCCCGCAATTCCTTCTGCTTCATGATCCCTCCATCTCTGGTGACCACAAAGGGGGAATAATACCGATCCATACCCGGAAAAAATTGATGATGTGCATTTCGATAACGATATCCGGCGATCCCTTCTAATGGGGCAAAATAGTATCTCACTCTTCTTCTCCTATCTGCTCTGCCACTGTCTGTACCTCATCATAATCACACATAATCTGTATGGCATGATATACATTATCGATGGTCACTTCATCGAACCATCCTCCATCTTCCCCATCTAACGTCCACTGTACATCATCATCACTGACAATGTGCAGATGTTTCGTACGAATCAGACACATCTGCTCGGCATCTAATTTCTTGGTTAGCAATGCATTTAAGATCATTTGCAATTCCAACGGATTCTTAATATTGCGTATAAATAACGCTTCAAATAATCCGTCATCCATCTTGATCTCTTGCAAACTATATGCCTTATAGCCGGACACGGATTCTGAGTTGCTCACCAATCCCAGCAAGAACTCATCCTCAATTGCCCCATCATCATATTCGATTTTCATATGGTGGGGTTTGATTTCTGCAATATGCTTTAGTGCTTCTACAAAATACGCCGTCTTGCCCAATGCATTTTTCAAATCCTGTGGGGTTTGATAGGACACTTCGGTGAACGCACCAAACCCAGCCACATAAGTAAAATAGCGATCGTTAAACTTCCCCAGATCACACGAAAAAATATCTCCTTTGGTAATCAACTCCGCTGCCTCCGGCATCATTTTCGGTATCCGCAGTGTAGATGCAAAATCATTGACAGTGCCTGCCGGAATATAACCGATAACCGGGTGATTCGATAGTTGCATCACTCCACCCGCCACCTCATTCATGGTGCCATCTCCACCGGAACATACAATATAATCATAATCCGATCCTTTCCCCGCCACGATCTCCGTCGCCTCACCCGGTCCACTGGTTGCCACAATGGTCACTTCAAACTCTGCCTTACAGAAAATCTGGATAATATCCGACAGATATCCACGAATTTGTTCCTTGCCAGCCATTGGATTATACACAAACAGCATTTTCTTCTTCATGGCCCATTACCTCCTATATGATAGTCCGATGATACATATTGCCTATGCCCTTTCGGATTCGTCACAGATATCATCTGTGATAAACATGGCGTCCCCAAACGAAAAGAAGCGATACCGTTCCAGCACTGCCTCCTCATAGGCTGCCATAATATTTTCCTTACCTGCCAACGCAGAAACCAACATCAGTAAAGTAGATTCCGGCAAATGAAAATTCGTAATCAGACAGTCCAATACCTTAAAGGAATATCCAGGATATATGAAAATACTGGTATCCCCTTCTCCCGGCCTGACAATCCCCTGTGCATCCGCCGCTGATTCGATGGTACGGCAACTGGTGGTTCCCACACAGATAACCCGCCCGCCATTTTGTTTCGTCTGATTAATGCATGCCGCTGCCTCTGTACTTATGCGATAAAATTCGGTGTGCATATGATGCTGCTCCACATCATCCACTTTCACCGGACGAAAGGTTCCCAGTCCCACATGCAACGTCACATGGGCGATCTGCACACCCATTTGTCTGATCTGTTCCAATAATTCCCTGGTAAAATGCAACCCTGCTGTGGGTGCAGCAGCAGAACCCTCATATTTTGCATATACGGTCTGATAACGATTTTTATCCTGCAATGTATGTGTGATATATGGCGGTAACGGCATCTGACCCAACTGATCCAGAATTTCCTCAAAGATTCCCTCATACTCAAATCGAATCAGGCGGTTGCCCTCCTCCACCACTTCCTGTACCTCAGCACGCAGCAAACCTCCACCGAAGGACAAACGCATCCCCGGACGCGCTTTTTTACCCGGTTTTACCAGAGTCTCCCAGACATGATCGGACTGACGTTTCAGAAGCAGAACTTCCACCTTGCCGCCTGTTCCCTCCCGCTCACCAATCAGTCTCGCCGGGATCACTTTCGTATCATTGATCACCAGACAGTCTCCCGGACGAAGATACTGTGTAATATCATGAAAAATCCGATGTTTCCGTTCCCCCGTGTTCTTATTCAAAAGCATGAGCCGGGAGGAGGAACGCTCCGGTAGTGGGTCCTGTGCAATCAATTCCTCCGGTAATTTATATGCAAAATCCGCTGTCTTCATATCTGCCTCCAATCCGGCTATGCCAAAAGAAACTTTTCGATCACCTCTGCCACGCCATCCTCATCGTTGGTGTTTTTTGTCACATAATCTGCAACTTCTTTTACGACCTCCTGTGCATTTGCCATCGCCACACCTAATCCAGCATATTGTATCATACTTTGATCGTTAAAACCATCTCCGCAGGCAATGATATCTTCCCGCTTGCATCCCACCAGATGTCGCAAACGTTCCAGAGAAGTAGCTTTATCCACTCCCATTGGTGTCAGTTCGATAAAAAATGGTTCTGAACGCCCTACTCCGATCTGGTCCCCAAAGGCTTCCGAGAATCTTTGAACAATCTCTGGTGCTCTCTCTGGCGCTGCCGTACCCAGACATTTATTGACAGGGGTCTTTAACTGCATCGCCGGATTCGGATAAGACCGAATCTCCAATCCATTAATATCCGCCTCGATCTGCATATATGCATCCACTTTATCTCCTGCAATGATTCCCTGTTGCTGGTAGGTCATCATGCCGATATCCAGCTCCTGCGCTAACGCAAATATGCGGGGAACCACATCCTCCGGCATCGTTTCCTGATATAAGACCTCTCCTGTCCTACAATTCGTACACTTGCCACCATTGTAGGATAACATATAACCACCATATTTCTTGAGATTTAATGCATTTGCCACCGCAGAAACGCCCGGTGTGGGCCGTCCACTGGCCAACACCACCAGATGTCCCAATTTCTGCATCGTCCGAATCGCACATTTGGTTTTGGGTGTGATGTCTTTATTTGAGTTGGTCAGTGTCCCATCCAGATCCAATGCTAAAATTTTTCGTCTCATCATTTTTGCCTTTCTTATTCTCATAGCCGGAGGTCTTTACTCTCTTCGCGAATGCTTCCTCGAAACCTCCGGTTTCTCGGTGTTCGCTTCGCTCACATAATTTTTCCCCGGAAGCTCTCCCGGCTATTTCATAGCCGGAGGTCCTTGCTCTCTTCGCGAATGCTCCCTCGAAACCTCCGGTTTCTCGGTGTTCGCTTCGTTCACATAATTTTTTCCGGAAGCACTTCCGGCTATTTCATAGCCGGAGGTCCTTGCTCTCTTCGCGAATGCTCCCTCGAAAC
>JAUNIU010000130.1:4397-7477 GCA_030523265.1 Eubacteriales bacterium
CTCCGGTTTCTCGGTGTTCGCTTCGCTCACATAATTTTTTTCCGGAAGCTCTCCCGGCTATTTCATAGCCGGATTGCTTCCGGGAAAAAATTGCATTCGCTCAGGTTATGCATATTGACTATTATAGAGTTGGGCATAGAAGCCTCCTGCCTGCATGAGGCTTTCGTGATTGCCCTGTTCGATGATGTTTCCGTCTTTCATGACCAGAATGATATCGGCGCCACGGATGGTGGATAACCGATGTGCCACTATGAAACTGGTACGCCCCTCCATGAGCTTGGCAAATGCCTGCTGTATCCGAATCTCAGTACGGGTATCGATAGAGGAGGTGGCTTCATCCAAAATCAGCATGGATGGCTTGGATAACATGACTCTGGTGATACAGAGAAGCTGCTTCTGTCCCTGAGATAGATTATCGCCATCCTCTTTTACCAAGGTATCATACCCCTGCGGCAAACGGCGGATAAAACTATGGGCATGGGTTGCCTTCGCCGCTGCAATGACTTCTTCTTTGGTGGCATCCGGCTTTCCCAATACAATATTATCATAGATAGTACCGTCCTTGATCCACGTCTCCTGTAATACCATCCCAAAACTGGTACGCAGACCTCCTCTGGTCATCTGACGGATATCGATGCCATCCACCAGGATCTGTCCCTGATTGACATCATAGAAACGCATCAACAGGTTAATCAATGTCGTCTTGCCACAACCAGTCGGTCCCACGATCGCCACTCTCTGTCCAGGTTTTACCCGCAGATTCAGGTCACGGATCAACGGCTGCTCTTCCACATAAGAAAATGCCACATTTCTTATTTCCACTTCTCCGGTGACATGCTCCGGCACTACGGCATCTGCCGCCTCCGGCACCTGTGGTTCTTCCTCGATCAAATCAAAAACCCGGGCAGCACAGGCAATGGCATTTTGTAACTCTGTGATAACGCCGGATATTTCATTAAAAGGTTTGGTATATTGATTGGCATAACTCAAGAAACAGGAAAGCTGTCCTACGCTTAATCTGCCAGTCAATGCAAACAAAGCACCTGTCACGCCCACTCCCGCATATACCAGATTGTTGACAAACCGGGTAGCAGGATTGGTGGTGGAGGAAAAGAAAGTGGCGCGCAGGGAATATTTCTGCAACCGCTTGTTGATCTCATCAAACCGCTCCAAAGCCTCCTCCTCATGTCCGTATGCCTGTACTACTCTCTGGTTTCCGATCATTTCATCGATCAAAGCCGTCTGCTCCCCACGGGCTTTCGACTGCAACTGAAACATACGATAGGTTTTCTTTGCGATAAAACTTGCCACAAAAAAGGATAACGGTGTCACCAACACCACCACCAACGTTATCCACACATTCGTCCGCAGCATAAATAACAATGTACCAAGGATCGTCAGTACCCCGGTAAACGCCTGGGTAAATCCCAGTAATAATCCATCTGCAAACTGATCCACATCCGCGATCACACGGCTGACAATATCCCCGGATGGATGTTCGTCCAGATATTTCAAAGGTAAGATCTCAATCTGCCGGAAAGCGTCCTGCCGAATCTCCTGCATAACCAGATACGTAATCCGGTTATTACAGACATTCATCAGCCATTGGGACAAACCGGTAATCCCGATCAGTAGCAACATCTTATATAAGAGCGTGCGCAATGCATCAAAATTGACCCGGCCTGCGCCCAACATATCATCGATGGCATCTCCGGTTAATATCGGCAGATATAACGTAGATACCACGGTAATCGCAGCAAATACGATTGATAAAACCACCAGCACCGCATGGCGGCGAATGTAACGCAAAATCTGAAAAACGGTTTCTTTCTGACTGGCACCATATTTCTTTGTCATATCCTACGCCCCCTTTCGATCCGACTGATCCTGATACTGTGAATTATGAATCTCCTGATATACTTCACAATGCTCTAACAATGCTTCATGAGTTCCCATACCGGCAATTTCACCATCATCCAGGACAATGATCTGATCTGCGTACTGAATAGAAGAAGTACGTTGTGATACAATGAATACCGTAGGATGATAATCCAGTGAACGGATTGCCTGACGCAATTTTGCATCCGTGGCAAAATCCAGCGCGGATGTACTATCATCTAATATTAAAATCTCCGGCTTCCGAACCAAGGCTCTGGCAATGGTCAGACGCTGTCTCTGACCACCGGACAAATTACGACCTCCCTGTTCGATCTCTGCTTCTAAACCGCCCTCTTTATTCTGTACAAATTCCCAGGATTGGGAATCTCTCAGTGCCTGACAGATTTCTTCCTCACTGGCATCTTCATTGCCCCAAAGCAAATTCTCCCGGATCGATCCATGGAATAGTACCGCTTTTTGCAATACGATACCGATCCGGCTCCGCAATGTCTCTAACGGAATACTACGCACATCCTGACCATCAATACGGACAGCACCCTCTGTCACATCATAAAATCTGGGGATCAGATGAACCAGCGTAGATTTGCCGGAACCAGTACCCCCGATAATTCCGATGGTTTGCCCTGCCTTCGCTTCAAAATGAATCTCTTCTAAAGCGGGATCTCCACCATTATGATACGACATGGTTACATGATCAAAAGCCACCTTCGGGACCGCTGTCCCCGCCTGATCCTCCGGCTGTGTTTTCTCTGACATGATATCCAGAGAAGAAGTCATCTCAAATACGTTCTGCACACGTCTTCCACTGGCAACTGCCTTCGTGGTTAATACAATGGTATTGGCAAGTTTGATTAACTCCACCAAAATCTGTGACATATAATTGACCAACGCCACTACTTGTCCCTGTTCCAGATAGCCGCCGTCGATACGGACTGCTCCGGTCCACAACAGCACCAATAATGCCACATTGATCATAATATACGTCACAGGGTTCGTCAAAGATGCGATACGCCCCACAAATAACTGTAATTTCGTCAAACCATCATTATCTGCGTCAAAATTACGGGTCTCGGATTCCTCCAGATGAAATGCACGAATCACACGCACACCGGTCAGATTCTGCCGAACTCTGCCCAATACCTGCTCCAAGGCTCCCTGCACACGACGATATAATGGCATAC
>JAUNIU010000131.1 GCA_030523265.1 Eubacteriales bacterium
CCGTAATGAGAATCAGGCATGGGACCCGAAAAACCAGCGTCCGGAGATGTGGAAACTCTTTAATACCCAGATCTTCCAGGGAGAAGAGGTAAGAGTGTTCCCGCTTTCCAATTGGACGGAGAAAGATATTTGGCAATATATTCGACAGGAAGAGATTGAGATCCCTTCTTTGTATTTTGCAAAAGAGAGACCGGTGGTATACCGTGATGGCAATATAATCATGGTGGATGATGATCGGATGAGATTACAGCCGGGAGAAAACGTAGAGATGAAGAAAGTACGTTTCCGTACCCTGGGTTGTTATCCGCTGACAGGTGGTGTGGAATCAGAGGCAGATACATTGGATGCCATTATTGAAGAGACGTTAGGAGCTGTTTCGTCAGAGCGAACCAGCCGTGTGATTGACAATGAAGCTGCTGGCAGCATGGAACGCAGAAAGAGGGAGGGATATTTCTAATGCAAAGTTTATTAAAATTTATTACTTGTGGAAGTGTAGATGATGGAAAGTCCACCCTGATTGGACACATGCTTTACGATGCCAAGCTGATTTTTGCGGATCAGGAAAAGGCTTTGGAACTGGAGAGCAAGGTGGGAAGTGCCGGTGGTGAGATTGATTATTCGCTGTTATTAGACGGTCTGATGGCAGAGAGAGAGCAGGGGATCACCATTGATGTGGCATATCGCTATTTTACCACAGAAAACCGTAGTTTTATTGTGGCAGATACACCGGGACATGAGGAGTATACCCGTAATATGGCGGTAGGTGCTTCTTTTGCCGATTTAGCAATTATTTTATTAGATGTGACAAAAGGTGTATTAGTACAAACCAAACGTCATACCAGAATTTGTGCCCTGATGGGAATTAAATCCGTGGTATATGCGGTCAACAAGATGGATCTGGCGAATTATGATGAATCCGCTTTTAAGAATATTCGCCGTGAGATTAAAAAGATGACAGCGGAATATGATTTTGAAACAGAATACATTATTCCTGTGTCTGCTACGCAAGGTGATAATATTACGAAAGCTTCTGACCGGATGCCGTGGTTCCGTGGAGATACGTTATTGCAGTATCTGGAACAGGTGGATGTATCGGACAAGACAGATCAGACAGGTTTTGCTTTGCCAGTGCAGAGAGTAAGCCGTCCGGATCATAATTTCCGTGGTTTCCAGGGACAGATCGAGGTTGGACAGATTGCAGTGGGCGATGAGATTACAGCACTCCCAAGTGGGGAGACCGCTTGTGTCAAGTCAATTTTAAATATGAATCAGTCCGTGGATCGTGCTTATAAAGGCCAGGCGGTGACAATTCAGCTGGATAAAGAGGTGGATGTTTCGCGTGGTTGTATGCTATGCCGTGATGTGAATCTACAGGTTGGTAAGCTGTTTAGCAGTAAACTTCTGTGGATGGACGATAGCCGTCTGGTGGCAGGTAAGAGCTATTATCTAAAGATAGGAACAAAGATGGTACCTGCTGTCGTTATGAATATCAAGAGTAAGATCGATGTGAATGAGGGAACTCATGTGTCAGCGGATCATATCTATAAGAATGAAATCGCGATTTGTGATATTTCCTGTCAGGATCAGATCGTATATGATCTGTTTGAGCATCATAAGGAATTGGGTGGCTTTATCCTGATTGACCGCGTGACACATATGACATCAGCTTGTGGTGTCGTAGAGCATTCTCTGCGCCGCGAGGAAAATTTACAGTGGCATAATATGGATGTTACGAGAGAACTTCGTGCAGAACGGTTGAACCAGACACCAAAGACGATCTGGATGACAGGACTATCCGGCTCTGGTAAATCCACTTTGGTGAATGCGTTAGAGAAGAGACTGTTTATGGACGGGAAACATACCATGTTATTGGATGGCGATAATGTGCGTATGGGTCTGAATAAAAATCTGGGATTTAAGGAGCAGGATCGTATCGAGAATATCCGCCGTGTATCAGAAGTGGCGAAACTGATGAACGATGCCGGTTTGATTGTATTGACCTCCTTTATCTCTCCGTTTGCTGCAGATCGCCGCAGAGCGAAAAGGATTATCGGTGAGGACAATTTTGTGGAAATTTATGTCAGCACCCCATTGGAAGAGTGTGAAAAAAGGGATGTCAAGGGATTGTACAAAAAAGCAAGAAATGGTGAGATTCCTAATTTCTCTGGGGTTTCCAGTCCGTATGAGGTACCGGAAAATCCAGACATTACGATAGATACCACAGGTAAGTCAGTAGAAGAATGTGTTGACTTTATCATGGAACAGTTAGAGAAGGAATGAGTAGATGAACAAATTAAGGACGATGATCGTTTCGATGTTAAAGATCGGTTGTATCGGTTTTGGCGGGGGAAGCGCGTTGATCCCAGTCATTGAAAAGGAAGTTGTACAGGAAAATGAGTTGATATCTGGCAGAGAATATGATAAAGATGTGATCGTTGCCAGTATCACACCAGGGGCGTTACCCGTGGAGATCGCCAGTGGGGTCGGCAGAAGCTGTGGCAGAAAAGGCGCTGTTTTGGGCGCGGTTGCCATGGCATTGCCGGGTGCTCTGGCAACTGTCCTGCTGTTGTCGTTTTTATCCGGCATGACCACATCTGTGGTGAGACAGATCGAGATTGCATCCATTGGTATCACACCGTTTATTTTATATTTGTTGACTTGTTATATCTATAATGTTTGTAATGAGGCAAAACAGGAAAGTAACATACGTCTGGGCAAAGTTTTTTTTATCATACTAGTAATCTTTCTTTTGTCCGGCGGCAAAAATATTTATGCCATATTAGGAATTGATGGCACCAGCCCGTTTGTGCTATCTACGGTAACGGTCTTAGGGTTATCGTGTTTCTTCATCGTTTGGACACATGGCAATTATCAAATATCGAATTTGTGGGTTCCGTTTCTGTTGGGTGGTGCCTATTTGATCTGTTGTGTGTTGCAAGGGATGCCATTCACCGGACAGATTAAGTTTGGTTTAGAAGTGCTGATGACGTTGTTGACACTTTGGAAAGGGTATCAAAGTTTTCGGACAGGAGAAAAGAAAAAAATTGCTTTTTCCTGGATCAATGTGCTCAAAGAAATCGGCACATGGGTGATTCCTATGCTGGTATTTTCCCTGCCGGCATTGGTGTTGGTTCCAGATAGTGTTCTATATTTAATGCGTGGTTTGTTTTCTTCTTTTTTATCGTTTGGAGGAGGCGACGCATATTTGACCGTGGCAGACGGGATGTTTGTCGGTACGGGGATGCTATCATCGGAAGAGTTTTATGGTCATCTGGTATCCGTAGCAAATGTATTGCCGGGTTCCATTCTGTGCAAAATATTAACAGGAACCGGATATTTGATTGGCTATAATGTTTCTGGGGGATTGAGTAGTAGTGGGTATCTTTTAGCATTAGCCGGATTTGTATGCAGTATTGCAGCATCTGGCGGTGTGTTTTCTTTAGTAATGTTATTATATAATGCTTTTGAAAAAATTGATATTTTTCAGAGTATAAAACGTTGGATTCGCCCGATCATTGCTGGTTTGTTGGTAAACATTATGTTATCTCTGATTCATCAGGCGATTCATTGTGGCAGCCAGTTAAATATCACAGGGGCACCTATGGTATTACTTTTAGCGTTGATTTATATTGTAAATCTATTTCTGGCACAAAAATTGAAATGGAAAAATATCGGTTTAATCGTATGGTCCATTGGATCAGCATTGCTGTTCTGTAATGTTATTTTTTGATGAAAGAGGCTAGGGTGCCGAAACAGTCTTGCGTTTCCGTATTTTGCATGAACTGGTGTGAAAAGTCCACATCACAACTGTGATGTGGAAATATTGCATAAAATTGCACTCGGAAAACTTGTTTTCCGGATGCAATTTATATGCATATTGCGTATGCTGCTTATAGCAGCATGGCCTTTTCACACAAAAAATCATAAAATTAAAAATACGGAAACGCAAGCGAAACCGTGTATTGGCACCCTGATTTGAAAGAATAATGAAGCGAGGTAAGATTATGAAAACATTGTATTTGCATATTGGTACCCCAAAGACCGGAACTTCAGCACTTCAGCATTTTTGTGCACATAATCGCAGAGTTCTTCAGGAAAAAGGTATTTCTTATCCTGATCTGGGATTCCGTTTCCCAGGGATTGGAAAGAACAGAAATGCTCATTTTTTAAGTTACCGGGAATATCTGGAAAAGAAAAAAAGAGATTATGAGGCAGAGAAACAAATTCGTGCAGAGGGATTACAAAAACTGGATGCCGAATTTGAAAACTATGATACTGTCCTGCTATCCGATGAACATATCTGGAATGAACCGGAGATGGATACGAAGGCGGTGTCTGAACTGGTGCAACATTTTGCCGCGATTGGTGTGACCGTCAAGATTATTGTCTATTTGCGGCGTCAGGATCAGGTGATCCAGTCCTATTGGGCACAGAAGCTCAAAGAAACCTACACGCTAACCTTTGAGAAATATATGGAAAAAGATAAATATAAATTTTTCCGTCTGGATTATGCCACCAGATTGCAGGAATTTGTAGATGCATTAGGAAAAGATAACGTGATTGTACGTTGCTATGAAAAGCAACAGTATCAGGGAAAGCAGCAGAATATCATATCTGACTTTCTTCAAATTTTTGGACTGGATATCACGCACGAATATAAAGACGTTGACAGGGTACGCAATACCAGTCTGGAGGGGCCATATTTAGAAGTAAAGAGATTATTAAATACGCTTCCCGAGTTTAAGACGAAGAGAAATTATGTGGTTGATCTACTCAAGGAACAGCAGGAGATTGACTTTGAAAACAGTGACAGGGAACGTAAAAAATTATATTTTACACCTGAGGCAGAAAAGGAATTTATGCAGGCATTTGCGCAGGAGAACACCACAGTGGCAAGAGAGTATTTTGGTCGTTCAGAGGGTCCTCTGTTTTTCGACAATTATATGGAGGAATTGGAGAAGGGTAACGCAGGTAATAGTTATACTTCCAAGGAACTGGTACAAATATGCGGCAATATGCTTACGCGTCTGGAAGGAAGATATGAGGAAGTATTAACAGAGAAAAAGAAACTGGAGCGGGGACATCATCTGCGGCATTTTGCGCAACGTTGCAAACGGAAAATTTGTTCTCGTGTGTAACTTGCAAATACCACACTGCTATAGTAAAATAGGAATGTAAAGAATTTACAGGATCGAAACGGTGGGATTGGGTAACCGTGGATGGAGGTATACATGGATACAAACATTTTACTGGAAAGTGGTACAAACGAGTTAGAAATATTAGAGTTTTTAGTCGATGGCAATTATTATGGCATTAACGTAGCTAAGATTCGGGAAATTTTGAGTTATTCCCCATTGACACCGATCCCCAATGGTCATCCATTTGTGGAAGGCGCATTTAGTACACGTGGGGATACTGTTACAGTGATTAATCTGGCGAAATGTCTGGGATTAACGGAAAAGGAAACCCATGATGGAGATATGTTTTTGATTACCAACTTTAATGGTGTCAGCACAGGTTTTTGTGTACATGGTGTAGTTGGGATTCATCGTGTCAACTGGTCGCAGATCATCAAGCCGGATCGTCTGATCAGCAATTCCAAGGATAGTGTGGTAACGGGAATTATCAATATCGATAGCAAACTCGTGCTTTTGCTGGACTTTGAAAATATTGTTGCACAGATTTCACCAGAGGTGGGTATCCAGTTGTCTCAGATCTCAAAACTGGGACAGAGAGCGAAAAACAATTCTCCGATTATTTATGCAGAGGATTCGCAGTTACTAAGTATGATGATCTATGATGGTTTGACGGAGGCGGGTTATACCAATGTGATCCCATTAAATAACGGTATGGAGTTGTGGGAGTTATTGGAGAAATACCGGGAAGAGGGGACATTGCAGGAGAAAGTAGCCTGTATCATTACGGATCTGGAAATGCCTCAGATGGATGGACACCGTTTATTAAAACTGGTCAAAGAACATCCGGTCTATAAAAATATTCCGGTGGTCATTTTCTCCTCTCTGATCAATGAGGACATGCGGCGAAAAGGCGAAAGTCTGGGTGCCGATGCCCAGTTCTCCAAGAATGATATGGGAGATTTTGTGCAGGCACTGGATCAGCTATTGGGGTAAAGAGAACCGGAGGAAAGAATCAGAAATAGGCAATTTGCTTATATAACTTACATACGAGATATAAGGGAGCGTCGTTTTATAAATGGAGATGAAACATCATTTATTTTACGACGCTTCCTTTGTTTATGGCGCAAATTGTTCCTTTACGTATCGCCTCTTATTCGTAAGAGATAGGATAGGGAGAACGTAACAGACGATCACATTGTATCAAGCCCCATCCCTGTCTCGTGTGGTCATATCCCAAATCCAAAGCAGTATTGCGTAAATGAAGTTTTACTTCTTTGTTGGTCAGTAGCGGATATTTTTCTAATAGTAGCGCAATACATCCACTGACGATCGGGGTGGACATCGAAGTCCCACTGCGGGCCTGATAGAAACTGCCGGCTCTCAGAGGAGAGGATGGATAAGGGTAGGTCATGGGATGACAACTGATGATCCGGGAACCGGGTGCGACAATGTCTGGCTTTTTGATACAGCTATCGGTAGGACCCCGGCTGGAATAGTTGGTTGTATTGCGGTATTGTAACGGATCGGAAGAGCCCACTGTAATGATCTTGCGGCTGTTGCCAGGGGCACCGATGCTGGAAGGGGAGGGACCATGGTTTCCGGCCGCTGTCAGTACCACCAGTCCGGCTTCCCATAGTCGGTTGACACCTCTTACCAGAGGTGATTCTTCATTAAAATTTTTGCCACGCGTGCTGCCGATGGAGATATTTACAATTCGGATACGGTATTCTTCATGATGCTGCAAGATCCATTCGATGGCATCTAAGACAGGATCAATATGACCGTCTCCATTTTGATTCAGCACTTTGAGTATGATGAGATGGACACCGGGGGCAATGCCACGGTAAAGTCCGTCGGATCGCATACCACTGCCAGCTATGATGCCGGCGATATGGGTGCCGTGTCCATTGTCATCATAGTATTTTGTCTGATGTTTAATGAAATCGCAGAAATAAAGCATGGGACCGCTGGCAGCGTGATAGGAAGGAAACAGATCGGGATGATATCCGATCCCGGTATCCAGGATGGCAACTCCGATTCCTTTTCCCGTCAGATGCTGTTTTCTGGCTTCCTGTAGTTGTATTATGGATGCGGCGCGATTCATAGTATCCTCATTCGGTTTGAGATCTCTATATTATATGATAAAGATATGGGAATGTACCAATTTGTTTGGCTTTCCCCATTTTTGCAAAGGATAACTCGTGGTTATCTGCATTTGTATCTTTTGCCGAAATGTCTGCCCTGGGTGTGTCAGTGGAAGATTGTCAAAGGGAAATCCGGTAGATTGCAGATTCTGCCAGCAACCTTACGCCTTGATGAAGGTCT
>JAUNIU010000132.1 GCA_030523265.1 Eubacteriales bacterium
ATGTCTCTCAATTCCTTCCATGGGTTCTTCAATATCATGGCTGATTCCTAATACCTTGCAGCCCCGGTTCTGACACTCTTTTAATTCCGGTAATAGCAATTCGTACATTTGATTCCACATAGAAATTAATACATAATGACTCGCTTCTTTTAATAATTGCTTACAGTAGGTAGTTATATTTTCTTTCCCCTTTACTGTAAAAACATAAATGTCCTGCTTCTCTTCCACTTCTAATGCTTGCAGCTCAACCGATATTTCATCAAAATCACTTTCCCATTCCTTTTTTGTCCTCTCTAGAAAAATTTTGCTGGGCACCGGGGTATACGTTTTTATATTTTCACTGGTTTCTTCCACCATGGCTAACCCACGTTCTATTAGAGATTCTAAAACATCATAAATTCTCGCTCTGGGTATACCAGATTCTTTGCTGATTTTATACGCATTAGCTGTTCCAACTTTCAATAAACCCGCATACGCTTTTGCTTCATAGAGGTTTAATCCAAGTTTTTGTAATTTATCAGGCAATAACTCTTTCATGATCCTTTCTCCTTCCTGCCAAACATTAGTCACTACTGTAGTAGTAATTATATAGATCAAATAAAATATTGTCAAGCACATTTCAGATGTATACAATATACTGCCACTGACAGAAGTGTGTTTTGCCTAGCAAACCACATGCACACCTTCGGCGTAACAGCTCCCGCCAGATACATGGCAACATAAAAAGAGACCGTAAAATTACGACCTCTCAAAAATCACTTCCTACTATGTATTTCATCCCCATCTGCTGCCTCCGCCGAATAGTATTTCGGATATACATCACATATCTATCCACTGAATAAAAGCCGTCTTATCAGAACTATTGTATCCGGCATTTTTATAGAAATTTAAGGTATCTTTTTCTTTGGAACCAGTCAACAGCATCATTTTATAACAGTTAGTCTCCCTGGCGATCTGCTTCGCACGATTTAAGCACGCTGTGGCATAGCCTTTCTTGCGATAGTCCTTGTGCGTTATCACATTTTCTATAAATGCATATGGTCTGACATTTCTTGTCAGGTTCGGAATTATCACACAGACACAAGATGCCACAATTTTACCATCCACTTCACAAACGATCAGGTGATGATTCTCATCCCCTATAATCGTATCCCAAGTCTCTCTTAACTGTGCCGAATCCTCTGGTATGCTTGTCTCATGAAGACATAGATACAACTGTAAAATCTCCTTTAAGTCATTTTTGTCCGCTTCTCGAATCATAATCCACCTCCAAATTGAACTTTTACATCATAAGCACACTCTCTGCCTTTTCCATCAACTTCGGCTGTATCTCCGGATAAGTCAGATTCTCCGGTAACGAATCCAGCAAAATTATTTTTTCTATTTCACTGTGAAGTTCTTCCTCAAACACTTTCACATCTGCATAATAAAGCATGCCAAAGGTTTCCCTGCCATCGAAGTTATCTGGTGCTATCACGGAATACACACATACCGGTTTGAGCTCATATTGGATGGCACCAGTTTCCTCATATAATTCTCTCTTTGCCGTTACATCGATATTCTCTCCCGGCTCTCTGTGACCGCCCGGTATTTCCAGCGTATCACGTTCCCTGTGCTTACAAAATACCCATTTTCCATGATGTTCCGTCACAATTACGGCAAATTTCAGAAACTCATCCGGGACCTTGTCATAAAAATTTACAGTTATTTGCATCTTTTTTCACCTCATCCACTACATTTCCATCCGTTTCGGGTCATGACCTTTGGCAAATCTTATCATAATTTGATCTCTTACTCAAGTGAAACTCTCCTTGCGTTTCCGTATTTATATTTTGAACTATTTTTCATGTGAGAAAACCATGCTGCTTATAGCAACATGGGCAATATGCACATAAATTGCATCCGGAAAACCAGTTTTCCGAGTGCAATTTTGTGCAATATTTCCACACCAGTTCAGCCAAAATGCAGAAACTCAAGAAACCTTCAAATCCTGTCTTACGATGGCATGCCATACTTCATCACAAATTCCCTGATTATTTAATCCGGCTGCTCTCCAGATACCTTCCGTTTTCATGCCGGATTTCTCCATCACCCGTCCGGATTTTGGATTATTTACATCGTGACTTGCCGCCACCCGGTTCACACCCACTTCATGAAACAGAAAAGAGATCAATGCCTTTACCGCTTCCGGCATAATTCCCTGCCCCCACCATCGCTTGCCCATACAGTATCCCAGATCCGCAGAATTTACCGCGTCATTCAATCTCACAACCGATATGCTTCCGACCAAATCATGCGTTTGCTTTAATTCTATTCCCCAATTGTAGCATGCAGGGTCTTCATACTGGCTGATCCATTCCGCAATTATCTCTTTTGTTTCATTGACATCTCCATGTGGCGGCCAGGTTAAATATTTCGTCACCTCTGGATCGGATGCCCAATTCGCAAACATAGCCTCCGCATCCGTTTCCTCAAAGCGTCTCAGAATTAACCTGTCCGTCTCGATTTTGACCGTTCCTTTGTTTTTCATCGTAATCCTCCTTTTTTACACCAATCTTCCTTTCCGTTAGAAATCACTAAAATAGCCTCTATTGCACCTGAAATACCGTCGCTGGCGCTACCAAATTGTCAACGATTGGTTTGTCCAAAGAAAAACAGCCTATCTCATACAAGATAAGCTGTTCTGTATATCAATTTCTCTGGATGATCCTCCGATCATACAATATACTGCAATTTTCTTATCTTATATGAATGCATCAAATCAAGGCTCTGCATCGAATCTTGCATCGCCTGGTCAATCTGATCATTATAATAAGATTTGCAAATCATTGTATTCATCACAATTCCGTCCCTTTCCAGTTATCGCATCTCATGGATCAAATATCGGTTTCCTTCAAAAAGTTGTTACTAATATACCATACTCTTTCCTGTTTGTCACTAAACTTGTAGTTTAGAATCTCCCCTTTTTGCAGATAAATATGGGGAAAGTCAAAACTTGTAGTGCAAAGGAATATTTTTATAATGATATTTCTGCATTATTAAAACTGTCTCATTGCATATATCATAAAAATATATTATTCTGTGAAATAGGAGGTGACCAACATGGCAAACGAAGATAAGAAAGATTTCAATGCAATGCTCCATGACAGTAAAGATATGCCTAAATTTCAGATTATTACAGACCAGAAAAGCATCGAGAAATATGGCGGCAATAAAATGTATTTTGCACCGCCCATCGACTATGATACCATTATGAAACAGATACCTTATGGAAAAGTAATCACCATAGGAAACATCCGGGAATACTTTGCCACAGAAAACGGTGCAGATTTTACGGAACCCATCACGGCAGGGATCTTTGTGTCCATTGCGGCATGGGCAAGCCACCAGCGCACCGAAGATCCCACACCGTATTGGAGAACGCTAAAAGCGAATGGCGAATTAAACCCCAAGTACCCTGGCGGCATTGGGGCACAGAGGGAAAAACTGGAAGCCGAAGGCCATACCATTATCCAAAAAGGCAGGAAAAATATCCGTTACTACGTAAAGGACTATGAAAATTTCCTCTTTACCTTATCGTTAAATTCTACAGCAAACAGAAGGAGAATAACAAAATGATTTATATCGGAAACCACCTGTCCGTTTCCAAAGGCTATCTTGCCATGGGGAAACAGGAAACAAAATTAGGCGGCAATACATTTGCCTTTTTTACCCGCAATCCCAGAGGTGGCAAAGCCAAACAAATTGACGAAAAAGACTTAGAGGATTTTCATGCATATCTCGCAGAAAATCAGTTTGGCACACTGGTTGCCCACGCTCCCTATACTATGAATCTCTGCTCTGCCAAAGAGGATGTGCGTTCTTTTTCTCTGGAAATGCTGGCAGACGATATGGAGCGGATGCAGCAAATCCAACACAGCTATTATAACTTTCATCCGGGTTCTCATGTGGGACAAGGTACCGAAAAGGGAATTGCTTTGATTGCAGATGCCCTAAATCAAGTCCTGAAACCGGGACACACCACGACGATTCTGCTGGAAACTATGGCGGGCAAAGGCAGCGAGATCGGCGGCCGTTTTGAAGAATTAAGAGCCATCCTGGATCAGATCAATCTGTCCGATCAGGTGGGAGTATGTTTTGATACCTGCCATGTATGGGATGGCGGCTATGATATTGTGGGAAATTTGGACGGTGTGTTAGAAGAATTTGATCGAATCATCGGTCTGGACAAACTTTATGCCGTCCATCTAAATGACAGCATGAATCCACGGGGATCACACAAAGACCGACACCAGAAAATCGGCGAGGGAGAAATCGGTGCCGAGGCTTTGAAACGTGTTGTAAACCATCCGGCACTGCAGGATAAACCGTTCATACTGGAAACTCCCAATGATGACACCGGCTATGCGAAAGAGATCGCTTTGGTGCAGGAATGGAACCTGGGCAGATAGTTTTCCGCCAACAGCTCTGGCTTTTGTCTGATTCCCTTCCGAAGCATCAGTCCTGTTCTCCCTGCAAAAAGGAGACTGCGATGCAAAATTCATCTTCCTCCACAAATGCCCGAATCTGACCGTGCATCCGTATCACAAATTCTTTCGCAATGGACAGCCCCAGTCCGGTACTGTTCTTACTCCGGGCGGAATCTGCTTTATAGAACCGTTCAAAGACCTGACTGACGTCAATTTGTTCCGGCTGGGCAGTCTGATTGCGGATCTCCAACTGAATCTGCTGCTCTATACATTGCAGGGAGATGGATATTTTCTTTTCCCCATGGTCCAGTGCATTTTTGATAATATTCTGAATCACACGGCGGAGTGCCTGTGCATTACCTTCGATATATAGTAACTCCTCTGTAATCTGAATCTGCGGTTCAATGCCCTGTGCTTTCCAATTCTCATAATAAGAAAATATCGTTTCCTTTAGAATCCGGTTCACGCAACAGCAGGATAGTTCCAGCTGGAATGATTCATTCTTTAACTTGGTAAAGGTAAACAGTTCCTCCAGCATATCCTTCAAGCTCCCGATCCTTTCCTGAATAATCCGCAGATATCTTTCCTTCTCCTCCTCGCTTCTGCTCTCTTCCAATAATTGAAAATAACCATCTAACGAAGTCAAAGGCGTTCGGATATCATGGGAGAGATTGGTATATGTATCGGATATTATTCTTTCCTTTTCCAGCCAGACACCACTTTCCTGTTTTCTTTTCGCCAAAAAATCGTTTAAGGTATCTGTCAATTCACCGATCCCGCCATAATCAATTTCCCTGGAGATCATCATATTGCTGTCATGTTTCTGCTGAAACTGCAATTGGCGGCAGATGTCCTTCACCTGCCGCTGATACTTCCACAAAACCGCGATTAAAATAATGACCAGTATTACCAATATTCCTGTCAATATAAGCATTTATACAATATCCCTTTTCTCAAAAATCACGCTGCTCAAAATCGTCATGATCAGGATAAATACCACCGAAACCACCAGGGCACTCATGCTCTCCTTCCCGGTTATCTCCATCGGGAGCATGGATATTTTACCTGTCACCGTATAATCCATGGTGGAAAAATCCTTTTGTCCCAATTTGTGAACAAGCTTATCTATCAATCCATAAAATATTATCATCACATTCATGCATAAACAGATGGCAAAAATCATACTGACTACATTATTCCGTATCAGATTCGCCACTGTCATGCAGATTAATGCCAGAGCAAAATGTAAGATCGTTTGCAAGAGAAAATATATCCCAAATGATTTGGCATCTCCCCACTCGATATACCCGAAACAGATCCCGGTTGCCACTGCCTGCACCAGGACAAACACTGCCATCGTCATTACGGTAAAGACCAATATTGCCAATGTTTTGGATAAGATTAAATCTCTCCTATGTTTTACCTGGCCGCCAATATTTTTGATATATCCGCTATTGCTATCTGCGGTTGCGAACAGTACCACAAAGATGACAATAAATAACGCTATCGCTTTTCCCTGGGTATTTCCCATAAATTCATCATATATGGTAACCTTTTGTCCGGGTTCCGTAGGAATGCTTACCGCCATACCCAGTTGCATCATATCTTCGTCCTCTAACTGGCTCTCGATCTGACTATCCTCCGCAGCATCCGCAATATAATCCATATCCACCTTCGACATATAGGTAGTCAATAAAATAACGCCTGCCATAATCAGCCAGATTACATACATACTTCTCGTTTTCATCAGTCGATAGAGATCCATTTTTATAATATTAAGCATTCTGTGCACCCCCTGTCAAATTCAAAAAATACGTTTCCAATTCCTCGTTATTAATCGTGATTTCCTGTACCAGGACATCTGCCTTTACCAGCGCCTGATTCAACTGTGCACTTTCACTTAACCGTTCAAAGACATGAATATGATTCTGATCCACCACCTGATAATTGGTAAATCCCATGGAATCCAGCACAGGAACAGCTGTGTCCGGATACTGTAACGTCAATTCGATCCGCTCACTGCATCGCTGCATCAGTTCTTCACTGGTCAATTCCTGCAAAAGAGTTCCATTATGAATAATACCGTAATGTGTGGCTATCTTGGAAAGTTCCTCTAAAATATGACTGGAGATAATAATGGTCATATGGCGTTCCTGCTGTAAGCGTAATATCGTATCCCTGACTTCTACGATTCCCTGCGGGTCCAGCCCATTGATGGGTTCATCCAGCACCAGCAGATCCGGCTCTCCCACCAGCGCCAGACCGATGCCCAAGCGCTGCTTCATACCCAGAGAAAAGTGCTTCGTCTTCTTTTTCCCCGCCTGTTCTAATCCGACGATTTTCAGTATTTCCTCCACATATCCCGGCTTCTTGATGCCAAATAATTTACATTTGATATTTAGATTATCCTCCGCCGTCATATTTCCATATAACCCCGGCGCTTCGATCAGGCATCCGATCCGCGACCGGATCTGGCTTAACTCACTGCCCTTATACCCAAACATCTCGATCTCTCCACTGGTAGGACGCGCCAAACCGCTGATCATCTTCAAAAAGGTGGTCTTACCCGCACCATTTCTGCCGATAAATCCATAAATGGCTCCCTTTTTAATATGCAGATCTACCTGATTCACAGCTTTCTGTCGTCCATACTGTTTCGTTAATCCTCTGGTTGATAATAAGTATTCACTCATCCTGCTCCCCTTCCTCTCTCCTGTTTGTATTTACTATAACAGATAAAACCAAAGGAAACGCTAACCAAAAGTAAAAAAAGAGTAAAGAACCTCTTAGGAATGTAACCGGTAACCAATCCCCCAGATGGTTTCGATATAGTCCTCCTGGGTAATGGCTTTTATCTTTTTACGAATATTGCTGATATGGACATCCAGCGTCTTAGTCTCCCCCATATACGCTTCCTCCCATGCATATTCAAATATATCCTCTTTGCTA
>JAUNIU010000133.1 GCA_030523265.1 Eubacteriales bacterium
TGCCAATTTTGTGATTTTGCATTTTCGGGTGACGCCGTTTTCAGCAGTAGATTTTACCTTGATCACCAGTGCGATCAAGGTTTCCAGTCATTATTTCAATATCTTTAATATTGCGATGATGGTGGTGGCGGTGATTGTGTTGCTGGGAGGTCTGATCGGACTGTTTCGCAAGGCACCGGTAAATGACAGATACAGTCATAAACGCCTGATGTTTTCCGGTATCTTTTTTGCCACCCTGGGCGCGGCAATCGCCGTGATTCATAGCAGCAGCCATTCTGTGCAGGCATTGTCCACCCAGTATACGAATATTGCGGAGGCATATGAGGATTATGGGTTTGCCTATTGTTTCGCCAATAGTATTATTGATTCCGGGATCAAGAAGCCGGAGGATTATAGTGAGGATTCGGTGAAAACGATCGTGGATTCTCTGGAAACCACACAGGAGCAATCGGAAAAGCCGAATGTGATTATGATACAGCTGGAATCCTTTTTTGATGTGGAGTACGTGAAAGGATTGGAGTTTTCCCAGGATCCGTTGCCGTACTTTCACTGGTTGCGGGAAAACTATTCCACGGGACTAATCACCGTACCTACCGTAGGTGCGGGGACGGTTAATACGGAATTTGAGGTTTTGACGGGAATGCGTCAGCATGATTTCGGTGTGAGTGAATATCCGTATAAAACCATATTAAAGTCTACTCCATCCGAGAGTATATGTAATGATCTGAAGCAGTTGGGATATCAGACACACGCGGTACACAACAATGAAGCCACATTTTATAGCAGATACAAGGTGTTTGCTAATCTGGGATTTGATACCTTTACTTCGATGGAATATATCAACGGTCTGACGGATAATCCAAATGGTTGGTGCAAGGATGACGTATTGACGCGGGAAATTCTAAAGACATTGGATGCGACCCAGGGACCGGATTTTACCATGGCAATCACAGTGCAGAGTCATGGAAAATATGATGGCATCGAGATGTCGGATTCCCAGACCGTAGAGGTGTCTGGTGCACCAGAGGGCAAAGAAGATGCCTACCAGTATTATGTGAGCCAGATATATGAGGTGGATCAGATGATCGGAGCCTTAATCCGGGAATTGGAAAAGCGTCAGGAGAAAACCGTATTGGTGCTTTATGGAGATCATTTGCCAAGTCTGGGGTTGGAGGAACAGGATCTTTCCAATGGAAACCTGTATCAGACCCAGTATGTGATTTGGGATAATATGAATCTGAAAAAACAGGACGGGAATTTGAGTTCTTATCAACTGTATCCGGAAGTATTAAACCGGGTAGGGATTCATGAGGGATTGATTACCAGATATCATCAGCAGAAAGATCAACAGGCAGAAGATTATCTGGAAGGATTGACTACACTGTCCTACGATTTGCTCTATGGCAAAAATTATGCATATGGAGGGACGAATCCATTTACAGCCACGGAACTGCAGATGGGTCAGGATGAGGTCCGTATCACCGGTGTACAGGAAAGTGGAGATGGCTATGTTGTCACAGGTATGGGATTTACCCCATATGCCCATGTGCTTTATGACGGTAAGGAATTGGAAACCGAATTTAAGGATGCCGCCACTCTGGTCGTAACCGGGGATGTTGTATTTGATCCCGACAAGGAAGCGTACGATCCGGATGCTATTGAGAAACCGGAGGATGTTCCCAATGCTTTTGTGGTGGAAATACAGACGGAGGATGGGATCTGCCTGAGTTCCACCGAAGCATTTCCATGGAAGGCTTCTAGTGTGACTCCATGATGTATTTTTGAAGTTCCAGAGAAGAGTTATATTTTGTCGAAAGACGGAATATAACTCTTTTTTTGTGTGCACTCGTTTGACATACTTCGCGTTTCCACTCGGTTATACTGTATTACATCATCAACAGGCAGAGGTATCAGCTAAGACAGATAATGTGCTTGTGGAAGGTCAGGTGAATATGAAGGTTTATCTTGATATTTATTTCATCTTGAACTTTATCATGAATTATTTTTTGATGTGTGTCACAGGTATACTCAGGCAAAAAAGAATGCAGCCGGTGTGGTGGGGCATAGTTTCGGGAACCGGAGGAGTTGTCTCAACCATGATATATGCATGGAGCTGTATACAGGGAAAGGGATTTCTGTTTCTGGATTTGCTGGGGTTGCCCCTGATGATTGCAGTGGCATACCGGGAACGCAGTCGTTTGGTCTGGATACAGGACACCATTTTTTATGGTTTTGCGGCAATATTTACCGGAGGATGTCTGTACGCTATGTCAGCAGGACTGATGGCATGGCAGGGGTCATTATACCAGGGACACATAAAAAGCCGAACCTATTCCATCTGGCTGATTCTGTCAGGATTGTTGCTTTTGTCTGTGGTATTTCTATTGCTGGGCCAGGAGATTCTACGTCAGGTACAGTTTCAAAAAAATGTCGGAGAGGCAAGATTAACACACCATGGCAAACAAATGCAGATTCGTATTCTATACGATAGCGGGAATCAGTTGGTTTCCCCTTATACGGGGGAACGTGTCGCGGTGATATCCAAAGATCTGGCGAAACAGTTAGAGATCGAAACCAGACAAAATCCGATTTATATTCCATATCGTTCCATCGGGGGAAGCGGGGTGCTGCCGGCATATCGTCTGGAGCGGTTAGAATGGCAGGACAGGGAGAGTATGGAACATTTTTTGGTGGCTGTAAGCGACCGTCTGGAACGGCAGGAGATACAAATGATATTAAATATTACGTAAAAGCAGATTGCAGAATGGAGGAAAAATATGCTGAAGATATCAGTAACAAACAAGTTTCAATTTCGTATGATGCCAGAATTTCGGGGGATTTTTTGTGCCAAAAAAGGAGGGGATATTCACTATATCGGTGGTGCAGAAATCCTGCCGGCACCCTTTTCGGCGGAGGAAGAAAAAGAAATATTAGAAAAATTGGGAAGTAGTCAGGATCAGGAAGCCAGAAGCCGTTTGATCGAGCATAACCTGCGGTTGGTGGTATATATTGCCAAGAAATTTGAAAATACAGGGATCGGAGTGGAAGATCTGATTTCCATCGGGACGATCGGGCTTATCAAGGCGATCAATACATTTAATCCTCTGAAAAACATAAAGTTGGCTACCTATGCTTCCCGTTGTATTGAAAACGAGATACTGATGTTTCTCAGGCGTAATAACAAGATAAAATACGAAGTTTCCATTGATGAACCGCTCAATGTTGACTGGGATGGAAATGAACTGCTCTTATCGGACATTTTAGGAACGGATGAAGATGTGATATCGAAGAATCTGGAGGATGAAGTGGATAAGCGTCTGCTCCATCTGGCACTTGACCAGTTAAACGAAAGGGAACGGGATATCATCGAGTTGCGTTTTGGCATTAATACCAGAGATGGGAAGGAGCGGACACAGAAGGAGGTGGCAGATATGATGGGCATATCACAGTCCTATATTTCCCGTCTGGAAAAGAAGATTATGAAGCGTTTGAAAAAAGAAATTCTGCGTATGCAGCAGGTATAATCTTTCGTTTTTGGTAAATCCTACTTTATATTAGATCGATCGGTTGGAGGAAGAGATCATGGCAATGTATAAAGTAGAGATTTGCGGTGTGAATACGGCAAAACTGCCATTACTATCCGAGGAAGAAAAAAAAGAACTGTTTGAGAGGATCGGCAACGGGGACAGAGAGGCCCGTGAAACATTTATCAAGGGAAATCTAAGACTGGTACTTAGTATTATTCAGCGTTTTTACAATTCGGGGGAAAATATTGATGATCTGTTCCAGATAGGTTGCATAGGTCTCATGAAGGCGATCGATCATTTTGATGTGACCTTAAACGTGAAATTCAGTACCTATGCAGTACCCATGATCATCGGAGAGATAAGACGATACTTACGGGATAATAATAGTATTCGTGTCAGCCGTTCCATTCGGGATACGGCATACAAGGCAATATATACCAAAGAGATGCTCATGAAGCAGTCCGATAAGGAACCCACGGTGGAAGATTTGGCAAAGGAGTTAAATATTCCGGCGGAAGATATAGTGTTCGCACTGGATGCAATTCAAAGTCCGGTATCGTTATATGAACCGGTATATGCAGAAAGTGGCGATGCCTTGTATATCATGGATCAGATCAGTGATAAAAAGAACAAAGAAGAGAACTGGATCGAGGAGATATCATTAAAAGCAGCGATTGACCGGTTATCCGACAGAGAACAC
This sequence comes from Eubacteriales bacterium, assembly GCA_030523265.1. Lineage (GTDB taxonomy): Bacteria > Bacillota > Clostridia > Lachnospirales > Lachnospiraceae > Butyribacter. The sequence continues at coordinate 4,228 of JAUNIU010000133.1, forward strand.
CAGATTATTTTGCTTCGTTATTTTGAGGGAAAAACGCAGATGGAGGTGGCGGAGGAGATTCAGATTTCGCAGGCGCAGGTGAGCAGATTGGAGAAAAAGGCATTGAAATCCATGAAACATTATCTGAGTTGATCCTGCATAAAATAGTAAAAAGCCACCAGGAGAATGATATGAGACTCTGTGAACTGCGGGAAAAAGAGGTGATCAATATCTGTGACGGGGAACGGCTGGGAAATGTATGTGACATTGATTTTGAGGTAGAAACAGGCAGAATCTGCACATTAATTGTACCGGGTCCCTGTAAGATATTAGGTATCCTGGGAAGAGATCAGGAATTTATAATTCCCTATGGAGCCATTCGGCAGATTGGTTCCGATGTTATATTAGTGGAAATTAATACGGAGAAATGTCTGCACAAATGCCAATGGGCATAGTATATGACTTTCTCCGTTTTTGGTAAGAGACGAGGGAGAGAGTTAAAGAGAACCTCTTGAGTTTCCGCATTTTGCATGAACTGGTGTGAAAAGTCCACATAAAAAATAGTTCAAAACCAAAAATACGGAAACTCAAGAGAGAACCTATCTTGCATTTTTTCTTTCATATATTATAATAAGAAAAAAGAAGCTTAGAACGGAGGATAAAACATGAAATGTCCATTTTGTGGAACAGATAACACCAGAGTGATTGATTCTCGTCCGGCAGATGAAAATATGTCGATTCGCAGGAGACGTGTATGTGATCAGTGTCAGAAGCGTTTTACAACATATGAATGCGTGGAAGCGATTCCGTTAGTGGTGATCAAAAAAGATCAGACCAGAGAGCCTTACGACCGTACCAAGATTGAAAGTGGGGTGTTTCGCTCCTGTCACAAACGTCCCATCTCTGTGCCGCAGATGAATGAATTGGTGGACCGTGTGGAGGCGGCTGTGTTCCAACAGGAAGCCAGGGAGATTCCAAGCAGTGATATTGGAGAACTGGTGATGAAGTATCTGAAAGAACTGGATGGAGTTGCCTATGTGCGTTTTGCATCCATCTATCGGGAATTTAAGGATGTCAATACGTTTATGGAGGAAATTAAAAACTTCTTAAACAAATAAAACCTTGTGTTATTGTTACATGTGTGATATAATATTTATGTGGGGAACACCTTTTGCGGATGACGTGAAAGGATAGTATATGTTTAGTGAATCTTTTTGTGCAGCGATCCAGGGGATTGATGGCTGCATTATTCAAGTGGAGGCAGACGTTTCAGATGGTCTGCCTTGCTTTTCTTTAGTGGGTTATCTGGCATCGGAAGTAAAGGAAGCCAAAGAACGTGTCCGTATCGCGATTAAGAATAGCGGATTTAAGCTTCCGCCGAAAAAGATTACCGTCAATTTATCTCCGGCAGATATCCGCAAGGATGGAACCGGATATGATCTCGCCATTGCTGTGGCAGTTTTGGCAGCATTCGGTTATATTCCACAGAGTACACTAAATCAATGTGTCGTATTGGGAGAGTTGAGTCTGGACGGGCAGGTGAAAGGGATCACCGGGGTCCTGCCCATGGTATATACGGCGATGGAACACGGAGTGAAATATTGTATGGTGCCCCGGGATAATCTGTCGGAGGCATCCGTGGTATCTGGAATCCGGCTGGCTGGCATTACTACACTGCAGGAGGCGGTACGATTACTACAGGAGGGCAGAGGATGGCAGGATCAGCGGGTGGATACTCCGGATGGGATAGCGCGGGTGGAGAATATTCCCGATTTTAGTGATATCCGGGGGCAGGCAGTGGTGAAACGAGCGGTGGAGGTGGCAGTGGCGGGCAGACATAATCTGTTGATGATTGGTCCGCCAGGGTCTGGCAAGACGATGATTGCGAAGCGGATTCCTGGGATCATGTCCAGACTTACCTTGGAAGAACAGATGGAGATATCCAAGATCTACTCCGTGGCAGGACTGCTTCATGGGAAACAGCCGTATATTTCCACCAGACCGTTTCGTGCGCCACATCATACGATATCCCAGACGGCTCTGGTGGGAGGTGGCAGATATCCCAGACCGGGGGAATGCAGCCTCGGCAGTGGAGGTGTACTATTTTTAGATGAATTACCGGAGTTTCAGCGACAGGCGATTGAGGCGTTGCGCCAGCCGTTAGAGGATGGCTATGTCACTGTCTCCAGATTGGAGGGATGTTACCATTATCCCGCCAGATGCCAGTTGGTGGCGGCTGCCAATCCCTGTCCCTGTGGTTTCTATCCCAATCGGCGGAAATGTACCTGTACACCGGGGCAGAGGAAGCGATATTTTGGGAAAATCAGTCAGGCGATTTTGGACCGGATTGATATATGCACGGAGACGGTTTCGCTAGAGTATCGGGATCTGGGACAGGAGATGCCCTTTGCGGAAGAATCCTCCGAACAGATCCGGGAGCGGGTGATGGCTGCGCAAAAGATACAGTGGGAGCGTTACCGGCAGGAAGTATTTTATTTTAATGCAGAATTGACACCCAAAGAGATCAAAACGTATTGTGTACCGGAGCCGGAGGCGCAGGACTATCTGGCGGAAATGTTTCGGGTTTTGGATTTGACAGCGCGGGGTTACCATAAGATATTAAAAGTGGCGCGGACGATTGCAGATCTGGCAGGTGCGGAAAGGATCACCAGGAAACATATGACGGAGGCGATTTGTTACCGGATGGTATCCGGTGAACAGATGGGTGCGTGAGAGGTGGGGAGTATATGAACGAAGAGGTACTGGCATACTGGCTGGCAAATATATATGGGATCGGCAGGATAAAAATACAAAATTTACTAGAGTATTATGGCAGTCTGGAGGAAATATTTAAAAGCAAAGAGCATACATTACAACAGGTGCCTGGTTTGAACAGACAGGATCAGAAGGTTTTGAAGCAGCACAGGGATTATGCATATTGGGAAGAGCAGTTATACCAGATGCAAAAACGTGGCATTCGTTTTGTCTGGAGAGGAAGTGCAGGGTATCCGCCGCGGTTATATCATTTGGCAGATGCACCATTTTCTCTGTATGTGCGTGGGGGATTACCTGCTACAGATCAACCGGCGGTGGCAGTGGTGGGAGCCAGAAATGCATCTCACGAAGGGTTGGAACTGGCAGGGAATTTTGGCAAAGAACTGGCGGAGAATGGTGTCCAGGTGATCAGCGGACTGGCGCG
>JAUNIU010000134.1 GCA_030523265.1 Eubacteriales bacterium
GGGGAGTGGGGCTGTTTCGCAGTGAATTTCTTTATCTGGGAAAAACGGATTTTCCCACAGAAGAGGAGCAGTTTCAGGCATATAAGCAGGTTGTACAGACCATGGCAGGAAAGAAGGTTATCATACGAACCTTGGATATTGGTGCGGATAAGCAGGCAGATTATTTTCATCTGGGAAAAGAGGATAATCCGGCAATGGGATATCGGGCGATTCGCATATGCTTAAAGCAGCCGGATATTTTCAAGACCCAGCTCAGGGCACTGTTACGGGCTGCAATATATGGCAACCTTGCCATCATGTATCCGATGATCACTGCTGTGGAAGAAGTGAAGCAGATTCAGGCAATTGTAAAGGAAGTACAGCAGGAATTAGAGGAGAATGCTATTCCATATTCTCTGCCGGAGCAAGGGATCATGATAGAGACACCTGCGGCGGTTATGATCTCGGATGAATTGGCGGAATTAGTAGATTTCTTTAGCATAGGAACCAATGATCTGACACAGTATACATTAGCCATCGACCGGCAGAATGAGAAATTGGATGATTTTTACAATCCACACCACAAGGCCATATTGAAAATGATTCAGATGGTGGTGGACAATGCCCACCAATGCGGGAAATGGGCAGGAATCTGCGGTGAGTTAGGCGCAGATACGGATCTCACTGAGGAGTTTGTGCGAATGGGTGTCGATGAACTGTCGGTGTCTCCATCAATGGTATTAAAAATTCGGAAACGGGTGCGTGAGATCGAGTGTTAGTATCTCATGCGTCATTATGACAAATTGGACCGACGCTGTATGGGGCTATCAGCATATAGCTCCATATGTGCGGAATGGCATATGCTAGTGTCAAGGAGGAAAAAGGGATGAAATCATATGATGTGACAGCGTTAGGAGAGTTGTTGATCGATTTTACGGAAAATGGTATAAGCGAACAGGGAAATCCATTATATGAGGCAAATCCAGGGGGCGCGCCCTGTAATGTTCTGGCGATGTTGGCAAAACTCGGTCATAAGACGGCTTTCATCGGAAAAGTCGGGAATGATTTTTTGGGACGTCAGTTAAAAGATGCCATCGATGATGTGGGGATTGATTCGGAATATTTGTATACCGATCATGAAGTACATACTACTTTAGCGATGGTGCATACATTTCCGGATGGGGACAGAGATTTTTCCTTTTACCGTAATCCCGGAGCAGATATGCGGTTGACGGAGCAGGAAGTGCCAAAGACACTGATTGAAAACTCTAAAATATTTCATTTCGGGACCTTATCTATGACACACGAAGAGGTGCGGCTAGCCACGAAAAAGGCAGTGTCTGTCGCAGAGAAAGCGGGAGCGGTGATTTCTTTTGACCCCAATCTAAGACCTCCATTATGGAAATCCATGGAGGAAGCAAGAGAGCAGGTATTGTATGGATTGGCGCATTGTCATATTTTGAAAATTTCGGATAATGAGATACAATGGCTGACCGATAAGACGGACTTTACAGAGGGGGTGGAATGGATTAACAGCAGATATCAGATTCCACTGATCCTGGTGTCCATGGGAAAGCAGGGGAGTCGCGCCTATTATCGGGGGAAACAGGTGGAAGCCGCTTCTTTTCTGCGGGAGAATACCATTGAAACCACGGGGGCTGGAGATACCTTTTGTGGCTGTGTCCTGCATTATATTTTGGAGCATGGCATGGAACAACTGGAGAAAGATCATCTAAAGGAGATGCTGGTTTTTGCAAATTGTGCCGCATCATTGATAACCACGAAAAAAGGTGCGCTTCGGGTCATGCAATCTTTTGAGGAAATTGAAGCGTAAATAGGACATTAAAGGGACAATCTACCTGCAAAGAGACCGGAAGTGAAAGAAAATAGCGTCGTGTGCTGCTGCTATGGGATATTAAATCATGTAGATCTTTATATTTCATATAGTTTCTGTATTCCTTTCTACTACAATATATTTATGGTTGAAATACCGAATCGTTAGAAATAGTATGTGAAGATCTGTAGATCACTATTCTGCTAATGAGAAATTATGGCCGGTAATCTTTATTGACGGTGGTAAGAGCCTGTGATACGATTTGGTTAGTCGGAACTAACCTCGTCTTTCCTTCTGCTTTTGTCATGTCTCTGGATAAATGAGGCATTTATGGAAAGGAACGGAATGGACAGACATCATATCAGAAAGGAGAACATATGGATAAGATTCAGGTAGTTTTTTGGACACAGGGAGGTAATACACAGGCAATGGCAGAGGCTGTTGGTCAGGGGATTCAGGAGGCAGGCAAAGAGGCAGAAGTGGTATTTGTCAGTGGCGCGTCTATGGAGGCGTTACAGAGTGCAAATGTGTTTGCCCTTGGTTGTCCTGCCATGGGCGCAGAAGTTCTGGAAGAAAGCGAGATGGAACCTTTTGTCTGTGAGGTGGAAGCTTTTGTATCCGGCAAGACGATCGCACTGTTTGGTTCTTATGGATGGGGAGACGGACAGTGGATGCGTGACTGGGTTGACCGCATGGAAGCAGCAGGTGCCAAGGTGTTAAATGGGGAAGGTGTCATCGCGCATGAGACACCGGATGAAGATGCATTGGCGGAGTGTGTTGCATTGGGAAAACAGCTGGCGTCTGTGTAAAGGCATAATAAAGTAAGGATATAATAGGGTAAGAACAGAACCGGTATTTCATATTTGTATAGTATATGAAATACCGGTTTTTTGTTATGTGACAAATGTCACACCAGAATTTTACAAATCTCACTATGGAGGATGGGAAACGTATGCTATGCTTTCTGTAAGATATGAATGTCAGATGTTTTGTTGTCTGACATCTCTTTATAAGCAAGTAGAAACCGAAACAGGAAGTGAGAGGCGCGTATGGAAAAAATAGTAGAAATTAATAATCTGGTAAAACGTTATAAGGATTTAATCGCTGTAGACCATCTGAATCTACAGGTGAATGAGGGGGAGATATTGGGGTTGCTGGGACCGAATGGTTCGGGTAAGACGACCACGTTAAATTGTCTCATGGCACTCTTATCTTATGACAAGGGCGAAATTACCGTGTTTGGCAAGCCAATGAAGCCGGAGAGTTACCGGCAGAAACGTGATATCGGTGTGGTATTGCAGAATGTAGCGGTATTTGAGAGTTTCACGGTATATGAAAACATAGATTTCTTTTGTGGACTGTACATATCGGATAAAAAGAAACGCAGAGAATATGTAGAGGATGCCATTCGGTTTGTGGAACTGGACGGATTCCGGAAATTTTATCCCAAGAAACTTTCGGGCGGGTTGCTGCGAAGGTTAAACATTGCCTGTGGTATCGCGCATAAACCGAGACTGATTATCCTGGATGAGCCGACGGTGGCAGTAGATCCCCAGAGCCGTAATAAGATATTGGAGGGGATCCAGGAATTAAACCGTCAGGGTGCCACGATCATTTATACTTCCCATTATATGGAGGAGGTAGAGCAGATTTGCTCCCGGATTGTGATTCTGGATAAGGGGCGCAATATCGCAGAGGGAACAGCAGATCAGCTCAAGCAGATGATCAAAAACAGTGAAACCATCGTGATACAGGTACCGAAGTTAGCGCAGGAACATCTGGCACAGATTCAGGCGATGAAACATATCTATTCGGTGGATTATGCGGAACAGCAGTTGATGATCAAGTGCAATGGCGGAGACCATAATCTGATCCATGTTATGAATTACCTGCAGGAGCAGGAGATTGTTTTTGGGAAAGTGTATTCGGAACTGCCGACATTAAATGATGTATTTCTGGAAATCACCGGAAAAGCATTGCGGGATGACTAACGAGGAGGTAGCTATGTATTTTCATTTATTCAAATATAAATTAATACAGTTGTTTCATACCAAAGAAATTATTGTGTGGATGTTCTTATTTCCGATTGCACTGGGAACCTTTTTCTATATGGGATTTGGCAATTTATTAAAGGACAACGATGACTTTGAACCGATCCCGGTGGCAGTGGTGGAAACGACAGAGGATAATCAGAAAGATCCCGAACAGATTTCCGCGCAGATATTAAAAAATGTCATCAAAGAACTGAGTAAAGAGACAGAAGATCAGTTTTTTATCTCGACCTGGACAAAAGAAAACAAAGCAAAGAAGTTATTGGAAAAGGGAAGTGTAGATGGGGTTATTTATGTGTCGAAGAAACCCAAACTTCTGGTGAAAGAAAATGGGTTAAACCAGAGTATATTAAATAGTTTTTTATCACAGTATCTCAGCCAGGCTTATGCGGTGGAAGATATCGTCCGAAAAGATCCGCAGAAATTACAAGATGTGGTAAGTGGACTTGGTGATCAGGCTGAGTATAATCAGGAGATATCCCAGAATCAAACGGATAACTCCTGTCTGATTCAGTATTTTTATGCATTGATTGCAATGGTTTGTCTCTATGGAAGCATCCCGGGACAGATGGCATCCATATTGATCCAGCCACACTTGTCTGCGGTGGGCGCCAGAAAGAACGTGGCACCTATACATAAGATGTTGGTGATACTTGCGGATTTTACTGCTTGTGTGCTGGTCAACTATCTGTCTGTTTTGTTGGTTTTTCTTTATTTGATCAAGATATTAGACATAGATATGGGGAGCAGAGTTCCGCAGGCATTGTTGGCAAGTTTGGTAGGGTCTGTGATTGGAGTATCTATGGGAATGTTTACGGGTGCCATTGGTAATTGGAGTGAAAAGACCAAGGAAGGGGTGTCTATGGCGGTGAGTATGCTCTGCTGTTTTTTAGGCGGACTGATGATCAATACCATGCCAAATATCATAGAAAAGCATGCACCAATTATCAATCGGATTAATCCGGCAACCCTGCTGTCCGACAGTTTTTATAGCCTGGATGTATATCGTGGATATGAACGGTTTGGGGAGAATTTAGCGGTAATGTTAATCATTGCAGGTGTGCTCTGTCTGGCGAGTTATGGGATGCTCCGCCGAAAGACAGCGAAATAGTAGGAGGTATAGTATGCAAATTGCAAAAGCATTTTTTCTAACTATAAAGGAAAATAGAAATGTCATCATAATTTATCTCAGTGTATTTGTGGTATTGGAACTCATGATGGTACACAATGGTGATTCTACGAAAGGGGCCCTTTTTCAGAGTTCGCAGGTAAGTTTGGTGGTACAGGATCAGGATCAAAGTGTGCTTAGCCGTGGACTGACAGAGTATCTGTCAGGACTTCACCAGGTGGAGAAAAAGTCCTATAGCCAGGAGGAGATTGCAGATGGTCTGTACTATGAAAGCATTGATTATGCTTTGATACTTCCGAAAGGATTTGGGGAGAGACTGGCAAATGGGGAAAAGACAAAGCTGGTACAAAATCAGAAGAGAAAGGGAAGTACCAGCGGACAGTTTGTGGACATTCAGATCGAGCAGTATCTGGCTTTGTTGCAGAGCTATCTGACTGCCGGATATGCTGAGACAGATGCGGTGAAGGCGGCCATCAAGGCATCGCAACAAAAGCCGGAGATTACAATGTTGGATGCTTCCGCCGGAAAGACGGGGGAGAGTAAATTGTATACTGCTTTTCGTTTTATGCCCTATATTCTCATTTGTATCTTGATGGTGGGACTTGGCAGTATTCTGACTTGTTTTCAGGAGAAAAATATTCTTACCAGATTGTGTTGTTCCGCGCTGTCCACTCTCAGACGGAATATCCAGCTGGGAATATGCAGTGGGATTTTTGCTATATTTGCCTGGCTTGTGTTTCTTGTGGTGATCTTGTTATTTTCCGGGAAAGAGATCTTTTGCTTTCAGGGATGTCTCTATTTGATCAATAGTTTTTGTTTTCTGCTCGTTGCGTTATCGTTGACATTGGTGACTTGTTTTCTGATTCATTCCGATTATGTGTTAAATATGGTGGCAAATGTAGCAGGGCTAGGGTTGTCGTTTCTGGGAGGAATCTATGTACCTCTGGAGGTGATGAGTGCAACAGTTGTAAAGTATGCCAGATTATTACCATCCTACTGGTATACGGTGGCGATGGAGCAGATCGAAGATTATACCGGAACAGCAGAACAATGGAAAACTTTAAGTTCTTATTTTGGCATTCAGGTACTTTTTGCGGTTGCCATTGGTTGCGCAGCATTTGCGGTATCCCGGTACAAACGTCGTTAAGTACGATTCGAGGTTTCTCGCTTTATAGAAGGTATCCTTTATAAAAAGCGGGAATCTCAAATTAGTTTTGTTTTCTTTACAAGGATTTTGATTTGTGTTACGCTGAAACATATTCGATCAGAGGGATGTGCTTTAGGAATATGGTCAGGTTGTGACAAATTTGTATATGTGACGGGCAGATACCAGGATGGAGAATTGGAGTCTATGGAAATAGAAAAAATTGGAAATCGGCTGGCTATCATACTGGCGTGTGTTTTTCTGGTGATTCAGGATGGCATAGAAGCCAGCGAGATAGTCGGCATTTTATTTGCGTTTATTATAAGCTGTATGGGGAATTTTTTTTCTGGAAAAGGTATAGCGAAGATTGCTGTAGGAGGTTATATCATCATTTCCTATGGGTGTCCTGCTTTTGTGCTGGCATATCCGGTCTTGGTATATGAGGGGATTTCGTTGAACCGTCAGAAGCGGTGGAAGATGTTTGCTTTCTGCGAATTTGCTCTCATGGCACTGTGTTATTATCAGTTAATCCCAAGGCTTTCGGAATTTGTGGCTATCGGTGTGATATTGGTATCGGGCTTGGCAGTGTGGCTGAATGTGACCGGATATCGTCATGGGGAATTAAAGAAACAATATATTCATCATCAGGACGATAGCACAGAACTTACCTTAGCTCTCAAACGGGAAAACCGCTATATTTTGGAACAGCAGGATAGTGAGATCTATGCGGCTACACTTCAGGAACGTAACCGGATAGCCAGAGAGATTCATGATAATGTGGGGCATATGCTTTCCAGAGCGATCTTGATGACGGGTGCTTTGCTGGCAGTAGCGAAGGAAGGATCGGTCAAAGAGGGATTAACGGGATTAAGAGAGTGCCTGGATGAAGCTATGACCAACATTCGGCAGAGTGTGCATGATCTTCATGACGAATCCATTGATCTGGAGCAGACGGTCCGTAATCTTATGAAAGATATGGATCAGTACCAAATCTGCCTGGAATATGATATGTCGGAGCATATTCCGAGAAAGGTGAAATATTGTTTGATTTCGATCGTTAAGGAAGGTCTGTCCAACGTGATCAAGCATAGCACCGGAGATCATGTAAAGGTGTCGTTGGTGGAGCATCCGGGTTTTTATAAACTTTCTATCGTGGATAACGGATGCCCGGATGATCGGTGGCAGGAGAGAGAGGGAATCGGTCTGTGTAATATTCAGGAC
>JAUNIU010000135.1 GCA_030523265.1 Eubacteriales bacterium
AGCCTGATAGCTTATTTTTCACACGGCTATTTGTGCCGGAGCGTCACAAATAGCTCTGATGGCAGACGAGAAATCGCCTTCGCGAATTTCTCGTCGCCCCGTCGCTTACGCTCCGGAATGAAGATTGATATGCTTCAGGAGGTGAGCGATCGTATGAAGGGAAAAAAGAAGGCAGATAACAAATGTATGGGTGAGAAGGTTTCCGTAACACGTTTATATGACTATCTCAGAAGAGAGACACGGTGGTCCAGAGAAACTATAGCGACGTTTTGTTTCTATGCGGATCTCCTATTCTGGCTGGTGGTGGGGTGTATCCTGGGATCTCTGATTAGCCTGGTGATGGGAAGTCATGATTATGTCAATCTGGTTTTCGGGACAGGGGCTTTCATGGCGATTGTGCTGGGAGTGATCGTGGGACTGATCCGGATCTTTCTCCATGCCGGAGAGGGATGACAATGCCATATCACATATATTTTCCGCAAAACAGCAAGTAAAATGTATAATTTTCCTCATTATGAAAAAAATGATATTAGAGTAAAAAAGACCTTCCGGTATGTAAAGCAGATTTTACATAGATTTCTAATAAATATGGCATTGGATTTACATAGCATTGTTAAAATTTGGTTTAACAATGCTATGTTACTTGCGTTTCCGCATTTTGCATGAACTGGTGTGAAAAGTCCACATCACAAATGGTGATGTGAAAATATTGCACAAAATTGCACTCGGAAAACTGGTTTTCCGGATGCAATTTATGTGCATATTGCCCATGCTGCTATAAGCAGCGTGGCCTTTTCACATGAAAAATAGTTCAAAACTAAAAATACGGAAACTCAGGTATGTTAGCTTTTCATAAGGAGGATTATCATGAATAGTTCGGTTCAGATTGTGTTTGGGTTGCTGGGTGGACTGGCGCTTTTTATATTTGGTATGAATATGATGAGCGAATGTCTGCAAAAGGCTGCGGGGGAGAAGATGAAAGCGATCCTGGCACTTCTTACGAAAAATCCGGTTTTGGGAGTGTTGGCTGGGGCATTAACCACAGCAGTGTTGCAAAGCAGTAGTGCAGCCACCGTCATGGCGATCGGATTTGTCAGTGCGGGACTTATGAGTTTACCTCAGGCGATATCTATCATTCTGGGTGCTAATATCGGTACTACGATCACAGCACAGATTATCGCCTTTAAGATCAGTGATTATATCTATGTTTTCATATTTTTAGGATTTTTGGTTTCTTTTTTCGCAAGATCGGAGAAAGTTAAAAATATTGGTCAGACAGTATTTGCTTTTGGCTTGTTATTCCTGGGCATTGAGACCATGGGGGGCGTGATGAAACCATTGGCGGCCAGCCCGATTTTTACGGAAATGATCGGTAAGGTATCCCATGTTCCGGTGCTGGGTGTCTTGGTGGGCACTTTGATGACGGTGGTGGTACAAAGCAGTAGCGCTACAATTGCTGTGCTGCAGAATTTTGCCTCACAGGCAGCCGCAGACGGTACCACCAGTATCATTGGGTTGACCGGAGCGATACCGATCCTGTTGGGAGACAATATAGGCACCACCATCACGGCATTGCTTGCCAGTGTGGGGCAGTCCAGAGATGCGAAGCGAACAGCATTAGCACATTGTGTCTTTAATATTTCCGGTAGTTTGATTTTTATCTGGCTGGTAAAGCCATATGCGGCATTGATTCAGTTTATTTCGCCAAGGGGTGCAGAGGTGGATGTGATCTCCAGACAGATTGCCAATGCTCATACTGGATTTAATCTGATTATGACGTTGCTTTGGATTCCGCTAATCTGGTTGCTGGTTAAGATTGTGACAGTACTGATTCCAGATGGAGAGGAGGGAGGACAGAAAGCCTCAGAACCAAGATATCTGGATGATAAGTTAATCGGACAACCGGCAGCCGCGCTAAAACTGGTGGCAGAAGAGATCGTCCGGTGTAGTAGTATGATGGAAAATGCGTTACAAAAGATAGCAGATATCTCATCTAAGGAAAGACAGAGCCGGATGAAAGAAGTGGTCACGGAAGTGGAGGCAGTGCAAGGACTGGGAGAGAGCATCACGGAATATCTGGCAAATCTCTTTGCCGCAGGTGTACTGACGGAAGAACAGGCAGGGCAGACAGCCGGGATGATGTATGTGTTGGGGGATGTGGATCGAATGGCGAATTTGAGCGGGGATATTGCCACAACGCTGATCGGACAGAAACTGAAAAACAAAAAATCCGGATTTTCCAAAGAAGCAATCAAAGATCTGGAAAAAAGTCTGAAGATTATCAGTCATATGTATTCTGGAACGGTGCGGGTGATGGAAACAGGAGATACGCAGTATGTCAGTAATGTTGCCAAACGGCGTGAGAAAATCATGGAATTGGATCTGAAGATGCGAAAAGATCATATGAAACGGGTTAGCAACGGGAAATGTAAAGCGGAGCACACCAAGGTTTATCATAAAATTTTGCATAATATTGACCGTATGAGTAACAGTTGCGTCAATATCGCGGATGTTGTACAGGACACAGTAGATTTTCGTTATTTTATGGAATAGGAATCCCACAGGGATGTTAAAAAAGGACAACGATGGACGTTGTCCTTTTTCTTATGGAAGGGGAATGGAACCTCATATACATTTTACTTACATTTTTCGTTGGCATGGTTTGAGATTTACATGACATTGCTAAGATATCCTCAGCGATGTCGTGAATGATTTTAACAACAATTAATCAGAAAAGAGGTATCAGTAAAATGAGAAAAATTACAAAAAAAATAGCAGGTATTGTATTGAGTCTGGGTATGGTGGCAGGATTGGCAGGCTGCGGGGCATCCGATGGCGCGGGGAGTAATACCGCCAAGGAATCTGGCGTCAGTGGAATGATCTCTGTAGTCAGCAGAGAGGATGGTTCCGGCACCAGAGGAGCTTTTGTGGAGCTGACCGGAGTAGAAGAAAAAGATGCAAACGGAGACAAGACAGATAATACTACCACCGATGCCATTGTTGCCAATAGTACCGATGTGGTCATGAACAATGTGTCTGGTGATAGCAATGCCATCGGTTATGTCTCTCTGGGTTCTCTGAATGATTCTGTCAAGGCAGTGAAAGTGGATGGTGTGGGACCATCTACGGAAACCATCAAAGACGGTTCATACAAAATTGCCCGTCCGTTTAACATTGCCATTCAAAAGGATAGCAAGCTAAGCGACGCAGCGCAGGATTTTTATAACTATATTATGAGTGCTGAGGGACAGCAGATCATAGAGGATAACAAATATATTAAAGTGGATGAGTCTGCACAGGCTTTTGAGAGTAATCACGCAAAGGGCAGAGTGGTTGTGGCTGGTTCTTCCTCTGTCACTCCTGTGATGGAGAAACTACAGGAAGCCTATCAGAAAGTGAATGGTGACGTCACTGTGGAAGTACAGCAAAGCGATTCTACTACTGGTATGACTTCTGCCATGGAAGGAACCTGTGATATTGGTATGGCTTCCAGAGAGTTGAGTGATGATGAGGCAGAGAAACTGGATGGAGTTGCCATCGCAATGGATGGAATTGCTGTGGTAGTAAATAAGGAAAACACGGTGGATGATCTGACCATGGATCAGATCAAGGGCATCTTTACCGGTGAGATCACAGACTGGAGTTTAGAATAAGAATGGAGGCACATATGGAGCAAGTGATGGAGCGGTCTCAGGAAAAAGCGCATAAACGGGAAACATCCCCGGAGCAGTTAAAGTTTTGGAATCAGTTAAAAGAAACCATCGCTACCGGAGTCTTTACAGTGACGGCGGTAATTTCCATCGTGGCTGTATTCCTGATCTGTATCTTCTTGTTTGCAAATGGGATTCCGGCGATACAAAAGATCGGATTACGGGAATTTTTGTTGGGAACAACATGGGCGCCGAAAAATTCTAATCCCTCGTTTGGAATTTTTCCTATGATCTGTGGCAGCGTTTATATTACTGCCGGGGCTGTGATCGTGGGTGTGCCAATAGGGGTTCTGACCGCGATATTTATGGCAAGGTTTTGTGATAAACGGTATTACAAATTCTTAAAAACAGCTACAGATCTGATGGCAGGGATTCCGTCAGTCGTATATGGCTTCTTCGGACTGGTGATACTGGTGCCGTTAGTGCGTTCTCTGCGGATATGGTTTGGAGGCAATGGATGCAGTATCCTGACTGCATCGTTGCTATTGGGTATCATGATTTTACCCACCATTGTCAGTGTTAGTGAAGCTTCGATCCGGGCAGTGACAGACACATATTATGAGGGTGCCAGAGCATTGGGCGCCACCCATGAACGCAGTGTATTCCGTGTCATTGTGCCGGCTGCCAAGTCCGGTATCATGGCAGCAGTGATCCTGGGAGTGGGGCGTGCGATTGGAGAAACCATGGCGGTTATTATGGTAGCCGGTAATCAGGCCAGACTGCCACAGAGTATCTTTGAGGGTGTGCGTACCATGACTGCCAATGTGGTTATTGATATGGCATATGCGACAGGCTTGCACCGGGAGGCACTGATTGCGACAGGTATGGTGTTATTCATATTTATTCTGATTATCAATCTGTGTTTCTCCATCTTAAAGGGAAAGGAGCATTAATATGGGCGCGAAGTTTGAGAAAAATCATGGAGCAGCCATGTCTGTTCACTCCCGTCTGGAAGCTGTTTTTTTTCGGATAGTGGTATATGGAGCGGCACTCGTTACCTTTGGCATGTTGTTATATATTATTGGATATATATTGGTGAAAGGGGTACCGCACCTGTCATTGGATTTCTTTTCCTGGACGTATAATTCAGAAAATGTTTCCCTGGTTCCGGCAGCGGTGAATACTATCACCATGGCAGTGTTGACATTGGTGATCGTGGTGCCCATCGGGATTGGAGCAGCGATCTATACAGTGGAATATGCAAAACGGGGCAGTAAGGTGGTCAAAGTGGTCAGACTGACTACGGAGACGCTGCAGGGGATTCCTTCCATTGTATTTGGTTTATTCGGTATGTTATTCTTTGTCTCTGCCCTGCATTGGAAACAGTCTCTGTTAGCGGGAGCCTTTACCATGGCGATCATGGTGCTGCCGGTGGTGATGAGAACCACCGAGGAGGCATTGCAGTCTGTACCGGATTCTTATCGGGAGGCAAGCTTTGGGTTGGGTGCCGGCAGATTGCGCACTGTATTCCGGATCGTTTTGCCGCCGGCAGTACCCGGGATCTTATCCGGTGTGATTTTGGCGATCGGACGTATTGTGGGAGAAACAGCAGCCTTATTATACACGTCCGGGACCATTGCAAAGATTCCACATTCCCCGATGGAATCTGGAAGAACCCTGGCATTACACATGTGGATGCTGGCCAATGAAGGTTTACATGAGGACAAAGCATATGCTACTGCGGTGATCTTGCTGGTTCTGGTTATTGCCATCAATTATCTGTCAAACCGGGTGGCAGCGAAACTGACGGTACAGGCATAGAATGCAATACTTGGGAATGGAGGCAAGTGTGAAAAATAGTATGAAAAATAAAATTACGGTAAAGGGACTGGATCTGTATTATGGAGATTTTCACGCCCTCAAGGATATTAATTTAGATATGTACGAAAAGGAGGTAACTGCCTTTATCGGTCCCTCCGGCTGTGGAAAGAGCACCTTTCTGAAATCTCTCAATCGTATGAATGATATGGTGGAGGGGTGCAGGATCACAGGAGATGTCCGTCTGGATGGAGAAGATATTTATGGGACTATGGATGTTAATCAGCTCCGCAAGCGGGTGGGGATGGTATTTCAAAAGCCAAATCCGTTTCCGATGAGCGTCTATGACAATGTGGCGTTTGGTCCCAGAACTCACGGTATTCGCAATAAGGCAAAACTGGATGCCATTGTGGAAAAATCGTTAAAACAGGCAGCGATCTGGGATGAAGTGAAGGATCGGTTAAAAAAGAGTGCTTTGGGATTATCCGGCGGGCAACAGTAGCGTCTGTGCATCGCCAGAGCATTGGCGGTAGAACCGGAAGTTATTCTGATGGATGAACCTACCTCGGCACTGGATCCGATCTCCACTTCCAAGATTGAGGATCTGGCGGTGGAATTAAAGGATCAGTATACGATTATCATGGTGACACATAATATGCAGCAGGCTGCCCGGGTCTCTGATAACACCGTATTTTTCCTGTTGGGAGAGATCATTGAGGCAGGAGATACGGATCATATTTTCAGCAATCCGCAGGATAAGCGGACAGAGGATTATATTACGGGGAGGTTCGGGTAATGAGGGAAAAATATGTACGACAGCTCAAGCAGCTTAATACGCTGTTGATTCAGATGGGGCAGCTGGTGGAGAAAGCCATCGAGATGGCGACCAGTGCCTTGATACAACAGGATACCGGGCAGGCGGAAAAAGTGGTTGCCTTTGACCAGAATATTGATGAGATGGAAAAAGAGATTGAACAGCTTTGTCTCAAATTGTTGCGTTGCCAGCAACCGGTTGCAGGTGATCTGCGGTTTATTTCAGCGGCATTAAAGATGGTGACGGATCTGGAGCGCATTGGTGATCAGGCAGCGGATATTTCAGAACTGACGTTGACCCTTTCGCAAAATTCCTATATTAAGAATCTGGATCACATTGAGCAGATGGCGGTGGAAACCACAGATATGGTCATCAAAAGTATCGAAGCCTATATCGAAAACGATGCACCGAAGGCACGGAAAGTGATTGCACAGGATGATGTGGTGGATGCGTTGTTTATGGAGACCAAACGGGAATTGGTGAACCTGATTCATGAGGATATCAATAATGGAGAACAGGCTTCGGATCTTTTAATGGTTGCGAAATATTTTGAACGCATTGGAGATCATGCCACAAATATAGCAGAGTGGGTGATTTTCTCCATCACGGGGGAGATGTTCGGGGAGTGAAATTTACATAGAATTTACATTGTTCTATGGTATATTTTACAAAAATACGCTACACTAAATCGTGTAGCGTATTTGTATATAAGGATCAGGATTCAAACGGGGTGTATTTGGATGCCTTGGTCTTCGATCGAGAAAGAGGGGAATAAACATGGCGTTGATCTATATTGTTGAGGATGATAAAAATATATTGGAGATTGAGACGTTTGCCATGAAAAACAGCGGATACCGCGTGGAAGGCTTCGAGTGTGCCAGGGATTTTTATAAAAGACTACAGGTGCATCAGCCGGATCTGGTAATCCTGGATATTATGCTGCCAGATGAAGATGGCGTGTCCATGGTGAAGAAATTGCGTTCCC
>JAUNIU010000136.1 GCA_030523265.1 Eubacteriales bacterium
GGCATTTTAGGGGACGTCGGTGCTTATATCCTGTCCTTTAGGATATTATGCACCGTTACGTCACCTATATAACGAAAGTGTGCCTCTAGGGAAACAGCGGAACCTGTCGCATGTTGCTTCAGACAAACCTCAGAGGCGCATATTCATCGAAACATTGTAAAGCAAAGACCTTCTATCAAGCCTAGTTGTCTGGCGTGGAATCTGCCATTTCACCTGGATTTCCATTCACAAATTTTCCGTATGCTATGCAGAGCAGGCACAGTCGGCAAAACAGAGAATTTCATCGATAACCACAAGTTATCCTCTATCTAAATTCACAATACTATTTTATTATAACACATCGTATACATCAACCGCAAACAAAGCTTCCCCAGACTTAATATCTCCTTCTTTTAGCAGGCGGATTTTCTGATGATCCTCTAACTCTGTGCATAGAACCGGGGTGGCGATGGACGGGGCATGTTTCCGCAGATAGTCCAGATCGACTTTCATCAATGGATCGCCTTTTTTCACTTTCTGTCCGTCTTTTACGAATACCTCGAACCCTTTTCCCTCCAGTTTCACCGTATCGATCCCCACATGAATCAATAGACTGATCCCTGTGTCCAGGCCTAAGCCGATGGCATGTTTCGTGTCAAATACAAAAGCCACTTCGCCATCTCCCGGGGCTTTGATGAACGAATCTTTTGGTGTGACCACAGCACCGTCACCCATCATTCTCCCAGCAAAAGCCTCGTCCGGTGCCGTACTCAGATCTGCTGCCAGTCCACTGACCGGACTGTAGACCGTGATGGTCTGTACCACCGCACCCTGCGGCGGCTGAGGGGCATTATCCCGCTTCTCCTCCTGATTCTGCGACAGATGGTGAACGTCTTTTTGCCCTTCTGCTGCCTCTGATGACATATCCTGTTCCACCACCTCATCCGGTGCTGTTACCAGATAATCCTCCAAATTGGACTTGATGACTGTCACACCGGGTCCATAAATCACCTGTACCCCATTGCCTTTGTGGATCACACCAGATGCTCCGGTGGATTTCAGCAGGGCATCATTGACCTTGGCGGCATCAATCACAGTACAACGAAGTCTCGTGGCACAACAATCCACATCACTGATATTTGCCTTGCCGCCCAGTCCTCTGGTAATGACAGCACTGACCGCATCCTCTGCCGCTTCACCCTTTTTCGTATTTTTCGCCAGATAATCTGCCTTGGTATACAACTGTGTCTCCACCGAATCGTCTTCGCGTCCCGGTGTCTTGAAATCAAATTTTTTGATCATGAAACGAAAGATGAAATAGTACAGCAGGAAATATACGATTCCTACCGGAACGATCAACAGCCAGCTTGTCTTTTCATTGCCCTGCAGGACGCCAAACAAAAAGAGGTCCAAAAGTCCTCCAGAAAACGTCAAACCTACGGCAATGTTTAACATGTGTGCGATCATATACGCAGATCCCGCCAGAATCACCTGTACGATAAACAGGGCAGGTGCCACGAACAGAAATGAAAATTCCAATGGCTCCGTGATACCGGTGAACATACTTGCCAGTGCCGCAGACAACAGCAGTCCTCCTGCCTCTTTCTTTTTCTCCGTTTTCGCCTGACGATACATCGCCAATGCTGCACCGGGCAAACCGAAGATCATAAAGATAAACTCACCGGAGAAATATCTGGTGGCGTCTGCACTGAAATGTGTCACATGCGCAGAGTCCGCTAACTGTGCAAAGAAGATATTCTGTCCGCCCTGAATCGTCTGTCCGGCAACCTCCATCGTACCACCCACTGCTGTCTGCCAGAACGGTGTATAGAATACATGGTGCAATCCAAACGGAATCAAGGCTCTCTTAATCAATCCAAAAATCAAAGTTCCCAGATACCCACTGCCTGTCACCAGATTACCTAACGCATAGATCCCATTCTGAATCGCAGGCCATATGAAATATAATAAAATCCCCACAAACATATATACGATCGTAGAAATTATGGGAACAAAACGTGTTCCGCCAAAAAAAGACAACGCATTGGGAAACTGCACCCGATAAAAGCGGTTGTGTAATGCCGCCACACCCAGACCGACAATAATACCACCAAAAACACCTGTCTGTAACGTCTCGATACCGCAGATGGATGTGATGGTTCCCTCCAGTACGTCCGAAGCCACCGATCCATCCTCCAGAATCTTCCCCGTCACCTGTAACATGGCATTAATACTGGTATTCATCACAAAATACGCGATTGCCGCGGACAATGCCGCCACTTCTTTTTCCTTTTTCGCCATACCAATGGCGACTCCAATGGCAAAAATCAATGGCAGATTGCCAAAAATAACATTGCCCACCGCATTCATAATGAGCAGCAGGGAATGCAATACCGTTCCATTCCCCAGCACCTTTTCCAGTCCATACGTGGCAATCGTGGTTTCATTCGTAAAGGAACTTCCGATCCCCAATAGCAGTCCCGCCACAGGCAGGATAGCGATGGGAAGCATAAAACTCCGTCCCACACGCTGTAACACACCAAAAATTTTATCTTTCATACAGATATCCTCCTAGCTTCTCTCATAGAAAACAAAATATATGCTTAAGGTATATCATGTACTATTTTCGGCAATTCCATCCCTAGGAAGAAAAAATCATGGACTGCATAGACATCAGGTGGCAAACCCTGCATACTGGGTCTGATATAATTCATAATATTTTCCGCGTCTCTGTATCAGCTCCTGATGTGTCCCATTTTCCACAATATTTCCATGATCCATCACCACGATCATGTCCGCATCCCGAATGGTAGACAGACGATGTGCGATAATGATACCGGTGCGGTTCTTCATGACCTGATGCATGGCATCCTGTATCGCTTTTTCTGTGCGGGTATCTACATTAGAAGTAGCCTCATCAAAAATCAAAATTTTCGGGTCTGCCACAAATGCCCTGGCAATGGTCAAAAGCTGACGCTGCCCCTGACTGATGTTTGCACCGCCGTTTGTCAGAAAAGTATCATAGCCATCCGGCATCATCCGAATCAATTCCTCACAGCGGCTCATGGCCACTGCATGTTTTAACTGTTCCTCTGTCGCCTGGGCGTTTCCATAGAGAAGATTATTCCGAATCGTATCTGAAAAGAGTACGGTATCCTGTAATACGATGGCTATCTCCTTTCGCAGACTCTCTCTGGAAATCTTTGCAATGTCTTTACCATTGATCCGGATCGTTCCACTGTCTATATCATAAAAGCGCATAAGCAGATTCACTACAGTAGTCTTTCCACTTCCGGTCAAACCAACCACAGCAATTTTCTTTTCCGCAGGTATCGTCATACTGAAATCCTGCAGCACCGGGTTGCCCGCCTGATAAGAAAATTTCACATGCTGAAATTCCACCTGCGCCGTTTGTACCTCCGGTAATGTGTCACCACTCTGATCCTCTTTCTCCTCATCCATCACAGCAAACACGCGCTCCGCGCCGGCAATCGCAGTCTGAAGCTGACCATAGATCTGTGCAATCTCGTTGACCGGACGGCTAAACTGTTTGGCATAGACGATAAACGCGGAAATCACACCCACAGAGATGATTCCTTTGGTGGCAAAATATCCACCAAACACCGCAATTATCACAAAACCAATATTGCTGATACAATTCATGATCGGTCCCATAATACCACTGAAAATATCCGTTCGTATACCTGCCTTTGTGAGAGAATCTGCGGTATCACAAAATTCTTTTATGGAGATTCCCTGATGGTTATAAGCTACCACTGTCCGATAGCCTGTGATGATCTCTTCTACTGTACCATTTAATTCCCCCAGGATCTGCTGCCGTTTTCTGGAATACTTGCGCACCTGTTTGGAGAGAATTTTCATAGCCAATATAGTGAGAATCACCGTTGCCCAGCTTAAAAAAGCTAATTTGGGGCAATACCAGAACATGATCACAACCGTACCAATGATCGTCATAATACCGGACACCATAGAGGGCAAAGAGGTAGATACTGTCGTGGAGATATTTTCAATATCATTCGTCATACGACTCATGATATCCCCACTGGAGTGTACATCCAAATACTGGATCGGCAGATCCATGATCTTGTCAAACAATTCCTTCCGCAGCCTTTTTACAATCCGCTGACTTAATCTGGCACTGATCATTCCCTGCAATAACTGACTGACACTGTAAATCAAATATGCCGCCAGCATCAGGCTAATCAGTTTCATTAGATGCCCATTTCTGCTCCCCGCAATCACATCAATAGCATGACTTTGCAAACTCGGTGCCCATACTCCACACAGTGTTCCCACCATGACCACACCCAGCATGGATATTACCAATCCCTTTTCTTTCATAAAATATACGATGATCCGATATAACGTTCCCTTAATATCTTCCGCATACTGGACTGTGGCAAAACGTGCCCCCCGATTAGCACCGGGAATACTACGCTCTATCATCTTGAGATTTGCCATTTTATTCCTCCTCCTCTCCCATCTGGGAATGATATATATCCCGATACAAACCACAGGTTTTCATAAGTTCCTCATGCGTATCGCAAGCTACCACCCTGCCCTGCTCCAGTATCACAATGCGGTCAGCCTGACGCACAGACGCGATGCGCTGTGCCACAATGACCTTAGTGCAATGAGGTCTGGTCTGCTTTAACGCATGATAGAAATGCGATTCCGTTTTGAGATCCAATGCACTGGTTGCATCATCCATTATGAGGATCTCTGCGTCTTTCAACACAGCTCTGGCAAGGGATAACCTCTGTTTCTGTCCTCCCGACAGACTGGCTCCTCTTTCTGCCAGAATCATATCATATCCCTCCTGCTTTTCCTGAATAAAAGCGTCTGCCTGAGCAATCTGCGCCGCTTCTGTGATTTCCGCAGGAGATGCCTCCGGATTCCCCCAGGCAATATTCTCCCCAACAGAGGTGCCAAACAGTTCACTCTTCTGCAATGCAACGGCAATCTTAGCCCGGAGAGTCGTCTGCCGATATTCCCGCACATCCACGCCGTCCACCAGCACCGTTCCGTCTGTCACATCATAAAAGCGGGGAATCAGACCAGCCAGAGCAGATTTGCCACATCCGGTTGCCCCCAGTATAGCCACAGTCTCTCCAGCATGAATTTTCAGATTCACATGTTCCAATACCGGCTTGCCCTTGCTCTGAAAGGAAAAGGACACATCGCGGAACTCAATCGTCCCACCTTGTTCTACTCCTGTAGTACATTCCCCATCCGGAAGATCCGGATCGCAATGCAGGATTTCTTTGATACGCCCCCATGAAGTAATGCCCTTGGATATCGTCTGAAACAACATCACCAGCATCAGGATGCCATTTAACATCTGCGTCGTATACGTAATGGCAGCCATGATATTTCCAGGCGTGGTAATCCCTTGGTCTACCTGTACTTTCCCCACCATCAAAATCAGTGCCACCACCAGGTACATAATGGCATTCATAACCGGATTCATGAATGCAAATATGGTCAGGATATGCAGCTGTGTCTTGACCAGCGTATCATTTTTCCGTCCAAACCGGACTTTCTCATACCATTCCCGCACATAAGCCTTGATCACCCGGATACCGGATATATCCTCCTGAAGTATCGCATTGATATCATCTAACTCCTGTTGCAGCTTTGGCAGCAAAGGTTCTGCCCGGTGCAGGCAGAAAGCCATACATCCCACAAAGAACGGAAGTGCAGCCAATACCATATATCCAAAAGAATGATTTAACCGATACATAAAATAGATGCTGCCCAATGTCAGCATCGTGGTACGAATCAGTCCCCGCACAAACTGGGATACCATGTTCTGTACCTGCGTAATATCATTGGTCATGCGGGTCACCAGAGCACCGGCACCATACTGGTCCATCTGTGAAAACGAAAACATCATGATCTTTCCAAAACAGTCTTTGCGAATCTCATTACCAATATTCTGTCCCGTCATATGCACAAACACATTATTGAGTGAACCGGAACAACCACCGAGAATAACCACGATGATCATAAATAACCCCAGAGAAAGGATCAGGTTCAAATCACTGCTTCCATGATTTCCTATCCCTAATACCCCTTCATCCACGATCCGGCTCATAAGTTTAGGCTGGATCAGATCTACGGTAACTTCTCCCACCATAAAGAGTGCAGCTAATACAGCAAAATGCAGATATCCCTTGACATATTTCCACATTACGTTTCTTCCTCCTGTTTTTGTTTTCCATATCTTTGTTCCCAATCTTGTTTTAACTTCTCCGTCAAACGCAGCAACTCTTCTCTCTCCTGCTCCGTCAGGCAGGAAAACATGGCTTTGTGACGCTGCCGCCTCTGTAATACCGCGTCCGCAGCCGCCTCCTGCCCTGCCTCCGTCAGACGGATATCTACTGTCCGTTTGTCTATGTCATTCCGGCTTCTACTAATCAACCCCGCAGAATCCAGTTTTCGGATCACTTCACTGGCAGACCCCTGCCGTATCCCCAAGCGTCTCGTAAGCTTTGCCTGTGTCATTTCCCCATATTCCCTCAATAGTATCAAAATCCGTTTCTGGCTTCCTCTGCCCTCGTACAGGTTGCGCACAAAATGCCCCAAATCACGCAGATTCAAGACTAAGGCTTTCTCTATACTTTCTTCTCTATCTTGCTTTTTCATGAATTATCTCTCCTCCATATATAAAGGTACCTTTGCTTTTTAGAATTATAACACAACTGTTCCTTATTTGCAAAGGTACCTTTATTTATTATTATTCGGGGTCCGTGATGGATTTTTAGAAGCCAAAGTCCTGATAGTCTTCCGGCGTATAACGATGATATATGATATGACAGCCCTCGTCTGTCAGGCAATAACGGTATGTATCCGGCATACCATTCTCAAAATACACCAGATAATCAAACTCTCCGTGATCCACTTGTTCCATATGCACATGGTCTGAATATTTCCGAAATACCGCAAAAATCTCCTCCATACTACAATCATGTCTTTTTATGGTCTGGATAAAATCAACGATAAATTCTGTATCTGTCAGATGCTCATGCACATATTGCACCCCTTCTTCGGGAATCATGATACAGAACCGCTCTTTCTCATGGGAGATCTCCAATTCTCCCAACCGCGGACGGACAATACCACAAAATTGTTCCAAAGCCTGATCCATCTCCGTCACATCACACTCCTGTTGCAAAAAACGGTTCAAAGATGCCAATGGATAATAAAGACGAATCTTTTCCCTGCGATACCCCAATTTCACCTGTTCTTC
>JAUNIU010000137.1 GCA_030523265.1 Eubacteriales bacterium
CTGAGCTAATCGCGCATATAAAACACTGTTTTTATGACAGCTTGTACAGTATATCAAACTATAGTGTAGATTGCAAGCATTTTTTTCATTTTATAGGAACCTTCTCGTTTTCTATAGGAAATACATTTCTGTGAGATATAAATTCTGTATATTCGGTAAACACCCTGTGCGGATGCGTTGAAAATGCGTTGCCGGTGTGGTATGATTTGGATATTATTGATGGAATACAAGGTGTCGCTAAATGACACAGAAAAGAGGTAAAAGAATATGATAGCGAAGAAAATGGTGAAATATGTGGAGGGAAGTTCTGTTACCCGCGCAATGTTTGAAGAAGGGAAGAAGATGGCGGCGCAATATGGTGCAGAGAATGTATATGATTTCAGTCTGGGTAATCCAAGCGTAGAGCCGCCGAAGGAAGTAAAACAGGCGATTATACAGATTTTGGAAGAGGATGCACCGAACTTTGTACATGGCTATATGAATAATTCCGGGTATGAGGAGGTTCGCGATAAGATCGCAGATTCTATCAATCAGAAGTTTGGCACAGCCTTTGGGCAGAAAAACATCGTTATGACAGTGGGGGCAGCCGGTGGGTTGAATGTGGCATTAAAAACATTACTGGATCCGGGAGACGAAGTGATTGCGTTCGCGCCATATTTTGGGGAGTATAATAATTATGTGGCGAACTTTGATGGTGTTATGGTGGTAGTACCGCCGAACAAACCGTCTTTCCAGCCGGATCTGGAGGCATTTGCTGCCAGAATCACACCAAAGACGAAAGCTGTCATCGTAAATAATCCGAATAATCCTACTGGTGTGGTTTATTCGGAGGAGACGATCAAAAAGCTGGCAGAAATAATGGAGCAGAAGCAGCAGGAATATGGTACATCCATTTACCTGATTGCAGATGAGCCATATCGTGAGCTGGCTTATGACGGGGTGTTCGTTCCATATCTGACCAAGTATTATGCTAATACGATCGTAGGATATTCCTATAGCAAGTCTTTGTCTTTGCCGGGAGAACGCATAGGGTATCTGGTGATTCCGGACGAGGTGGATGATTTTGAAAATGTTATATGTGCCGCCAATGTGGCGAACCGTATCCTGGGATATGTCAATGCACCTTCGTTAATGCAGCTGGCGGTATCCAAATGTTTGGATGCCAGTACGGATGTGGCTGCGTATGATGCAAACCGCCGTCTGTTATATGACGCATTGACTGGGTACGGTTTTGAATGTGCCAAACCGGAGGGAGCCTTTTATTTATGGGTGAAAGCCATGGAGGAGGACGACGCGGCATTTGTGGCAAAAGCGAAGGAATATAATATTCTGATGGTGCCAGGAAGTGCTTTTATGTGTCCGGGATATGTGCGTATCGCGTATTGTGTAGACAAGGCAATGATAGAGCGTTCTTTGCCGGCATTTGAGAAGCTGGCAGAGAGTTATCGCTAAGATTCCTATAATGGGTGAAATGTCAGGAAAGAAAATGAAATAAAAAATTTTGACGAACAACGTTCGTCTCACAGAAATGAGGGAAAGGATGAATCAAAAGTTAAAAGCAAATTTCCGAAAGGTAGAACCATATGTGCCGGGAGAACAACCGAATCTGCCGGATATGATAAAATTAAACACGAATGAGAATCCGTATCCTCCTTCGCCGATGGTAGAGGAGGTACTCCGGCAGTTTGCACCGGATATGTTGCGGCTTTATCCGGATCCTGCATCGGGGATGTTGGTGGATGCTATTGCAGAGCGGTATGGTGTGGGAAACAATCAGGTATATACGGGCGTTGGTTCGGATGATGTATTAGCCATTGCGTTTCTGACCTTTTTCAATTCCGGCAAACCGATCTTATTCCCGGATATTACATATTCTTTTTATGATGTATGGGCAGAGTTGTTTCAGATACCATATGAACGTCCGCTATTGGACGAAAATTTTAATCTCCGGTTAGAGGATTACACCGGTCCCAATGGCGGTGTCGTTATTGCCAATCCTAACGCACCGACAGGCGTAAAACAAGATATGGATTTTTTGCGCCAGGTGATCGAGGCGAATCCTGATGTGGTGGTAATCATAGATGAGGCATATGTGGATTTCAGTGGTGCATCGGCGTTGCCGCTGATTAAAGAATACGATAATGTAGTGATCGTCCAGACCTTTTCAAAATCCCGTTCCATGGCGGGGATGCGCATCGGTTACGCGATGGCACAGCCGGAATTAATCAAAGCCATGAATGATGTCCGGTATTCCTTTAACAGCTATCCGATGACCAGATTGTCTGTGGCATTGGGAGTGGCGGCACTTCAGGATGAGGACTATTTTCAGGAGACTTCGGCGAAGATCATCGAGACCCGTGAAAAGACGAAACGGGAATTACATCGGTTAGGATTTACGTTTGAGGATTCCATGACGAATTTTATCTTTGCAACACACAATCGTGTGCCTGCACAGGTGATCTTTGACCAATTGCGGGAGAAGCATATTTTTGTGCGGCATTTTGATGCACCCCGGATCGAAAATTATCTGCGTATCTCCATCGGCACCAACGAAGAAATGAAGCAGTTTCTGGAAGCGGTGGAGGAAATCGTTGGTGCTTATCAGGGATAGTCAGATGGAAATAATCGTAGAAAATTTCCATAATATGTCGTATAATAAAAATACTAGGTGCAAGAGTGAAAAAGATAGGAGGACAAAGAGAGATGAGATTAGTTACCAGATCTGATTTCGATGGATTAGCCTGTGCTGCTTTGTTAAAAGAGGCAGGTATCATTGATCATTGGAAGTTTGCACATCCAAAGGACCTGCAGGATGGTTTGGTCGAGGTTACGGAGGACGATTGTCTGGCAAACGTGCCATTTGTGGAGGGATGTGGTCTGTGGTTTGACCATCATAGCAGCGAACAGGAGAGACAGGCATTGGAAGGAAAGTATAAAGGAGAAAGCCGTATTACTCCATCCTGCGCCCGTATTATTTATGAATATTATGGTGGACATGACAAGTTTCCGCAGTTTGATGATATGATGGAAGCTGTGGATAAGGTGGATTCTGCAAATCTGACGATAGATGAGATCTTACATCCGGAAGGCTGGATACTGGTGGGATTTATTATGGATCCGCGTACTGGGCTGGGGCGTTGGAGAAACTTTACCATTTCTAATTATCAGTTGATGGAGAAACTGATCGATGCCTGCCGTACAATGACAACAGACGAGATTCTGGCATTACCGGATGTGGTGGAACGTATCGAGGTTTACCATGAGCAGAGCGAGAAGTTCCAGGAGATGGTTCGGGAGCATACCCGTGTGGAAGGGAATGTGATTATCTCAGATTTGCGTGGGGTAGATCCCATTTATTCCGGTAACCGTTTTATGATCTATAGTATGTATCCGGAACAGAATATTTCAGCCTGGATCGTATCCGGCCGTGGCGGAAAGGGATGCTCTGTGGCAACCGGATATAGTATCCTTAATCGTACATCAAATGTGAATGTCGGCAGCCTGATGTTGAAGTATGGCGGTGGTGGACATAAGGCAGTGGGTACCTGCCAGTTCCCGGATGAGACAATGGATGAGATGGTGCCAAAGTTACTGAAGGAATTAATAGAACTCAGTGAATCATGAGTGGCAGACAGCAAAGATAGTAATAGGATTCGTGACAGGGGAGGTATCCATATACTTCCCCTGGTTTTTTGCACAGAAAAGTCCGAAAGCAGGATCCGGGCAGATTGGTTGAAATATCTGTCAGAGGGTGCTATAATCAATTAATTGAATGGGTAGTTGACAGATTGGAAACCATGCAGGTAAATACAAGGAGGTCATAATACCATGAAGAATCTGGGTAAAGTTTTAATTGTAATTGTGATACTGGGTGCGATCTTATTTGGAATATATTCCATATTACCGGAATTTTCCCATAATATCCTGCGGTCTATGTATCAGGCAAAGTTTGACGATGAAGCGAAAGTGAAGATCAAAGCAACGCAGGAATTGACCAACCCCAATTTGAAGCAGAATTATAAAACCATATTGGAGTCGCATACAGATACCAAAGGCTGGGTATATGACAAGTCCGAGGATGGCTCCACAGAGACGGTGACTTTTTATGGTAATAAGGTATCTTTGATCTTGAAAGAGATCCCGGATCATGAGGATATGCTTTATGACGGAACCACTGTCAAGGTGACATTTGTAACGGATGCCGAAGAGAATATAACGGTCAATGTATATCTGGGAAATTCCTCGACACCAGTGGATGATGTGGTGCGTCCTTACGTGTTTGCACAGTTGTTAAATGGAAGTACCACAGATGAATAAGATTATTTTTGTAGCACAATATATATACATAACATGGAGGTAAAACTAGAAAATGAAAGAATTAAAGCCTATAAAAGAAGGAAAAGTAAGAGAGATCTACGATAATGGAGACAGCCTGATCATGGTTGCCACCGATCGTATTAGCTGTTTTGATGTGATATTAAAAAATGAGGTGACCAAGAAGGGTGCTGTGCTGACCCAGATGTCAAAGTTCTGGTTTGATATGACACAGGACATCCTGCCAAATCATATGATTTCCGTGGATGTCAAGGATATGCCGGAATTTTTCCAGCAGCCACAGTTTGATGGAAATAGTATGATGTGTCGGAAGTTGGAGATGTTACCGATCGAGTGTATCGTGCGTGGTTATATTACAGGCAGTGGATGGGCAAGTTATCAGAAAGATGGTACAGTGTGTGGTATCAAGCTGCCGGAGGGCCTGCAGGAGTCCGATCAATTACCAGAGCCGATCTATACACCTTCCACCAAGGCGGAGATCGGTGATCATGATGAGAATATTTCGTACGAACAGAGTGTGGCTCATCTGGAGAAGTATTTCCCGGGAAAAGGTGAGGAATACGCTGCCAAGCTGCGGGATTATACCATTGCATTGTATAAGAAATGTGCGGATTATGCCCGTGAGAAAGGTATCATTATCGCAGATACAAAGTTTGAGTTTGGTTTGGATGAAGAGGGAAATATTGTGTTAGGTGATGAGATGTTGACACCGGATAGTTCCAGATTTTGGCCGGCAGAGGGATATGAGCCGGGACACAGTCAGCCGTCTTTTGATAAGCAATTTGCCAGAGACTGGCTCAAGGAGAATCCAGATAATAACTGGACATTGCCGGAGGACATTGTAGAAAAGACGATATCTAAATATCTGCAAGGCTATGAATTATTAACGGGTAAGAAGCTGTAATTGTTCGCTTGGGAAGAATTGTATATACTATAAAACAAAATACGGAAAAACAATGTGATGTTTTTCCGTATCTTGTTTTGTTATATTCCTATTGATACATCTCTTTATTTTAATGAATATACGACATTTTCCTGTGTTGTTCCAATTTTCAACGTAGTTTCTCCCAGATTTTTTGCAACTTTTTTTGGTACTTCAAATACGACCACGCCGCTTTTCTTGTTGAGAGGTTTGATTTTTTCATCTGCCAGATCTTTTTTGTAACTGGTCAGAACGGAAGGTTTATACTCATACTTATTTTGATAATAAATGACAGCAGTATTCATCTTGTCTTCATAACCAAAACCTGGCAGGAAATCCGCTTCTTCACTGCCGTTATTTTTGACTGCCATGGATACACAGATAAACTGGTTGCCCTTGTCTGGCTTATATCCCAGATAATTGCTGGTCTTGATCTGTTTTTTGATAGTTATTTTTTTGGCAGTGAAAGTCCAGTCGCCTATGGTTGCTTTATCTCCTAATTTTAATTGGGTAGTGGCAGGAGTTGGCTCCGGAGTCGGGGCAGCAGTGGGGTCTGCGCTGTTTTCTGTCACCTGTTTGCTTGCGTTACTAATCAGTTTTGCTGCCCGTCTCGTGCTGGAGGCACTGCATCCGGTTAATAATAGTGCCGCGCTCAATGCCAGGGCAAGTGATCTTTGGATTCTCTTTTTCATTCTTTACCTCATTTCTATGTCATTTTCATTTTATAGGATAATAGTGTCGGAGAACTCCCAAAGGGGAATTGGACACTTTATTCATTATAGGAAAAGAGATATGGAAAGTCAATGCCGGCATATGGTGAAAAATAATGGGCTGCTACTTCTCAAAAACCTAGCGTTTGTGTTATACTAATAGATGAAAATTACTATGTCGTAGATATGACAAATTAAGGGAGAGGGTTGGTTATGCCATTTACTCAAAATATGAATCCCAATATGGGGAATGTAGATCTTGCTAAAATGATAGAGGATGCAGAAGATCGTGCGATGGAGGCAAGGCAGAAATGCCTGAATAGTCTGCATTATCTTTCCCAGTTAAAATTAACATTACTTCAGGGAAATATGAAGACCTTTATGCATGATATGTCTTCTATTAAGATGGTTAATTTTGAAAAACCAAAGCGAAGAAATTCAATATTGAATACGGAAGAAGAGGATGACAATTCCTACATACGTGATTATGTGAAGCTGGATTTGCCAAGATTGAAGAATCTGTGCATGGGTGCCTCAGCAGTTGAAGCGAATATTAAAAAAGGAAAAATTTCGGATAGTCCCATGGCTTTGATGACTACAGAGTTTTATGGTGCAGATGTAGCATTGGAGGAATCCGGGATTCCGATCGGTAAAACGACAGATGTGGAGATCCGTAAAACCTTGAATCTGCCCGCTTTTGATATGGGGACATTGTCAAAAGATCCGGCGCAGGCCGGTGAAAACATGGCGAAGGTACAGGAATATCAACAGCTTTGTCAGCAGTATATCGAGATTATGGATGAGCTTCGGGAGCAGAGTTCGCTGTTTTTTAACTGTCTGTATAATATGGATAAGAGTTGGTTTCAGACGGTATTAGACTCTTTGCATAAATTAGTTTCAGGCAAAAGCAGTTTACGTAATCTGATAGGCCAGAAGACATATTCATCAGAGGATATGGAGTTGATTAACAATACGGTCAATATGGCGCAACAGATTCAGCTATTGATGGAGACAGATCTGGTAGACCGTTACGGCAATTTTACGTTGGATACGAAACGTACTATAGCCATGGTACAGAAAAATATGGGACCGGAGATCAGTTTGCCGACACCTTCTGTGCAACAGGCGATTCAGAAAATGGAAGAGGAATTGAAACAATCCGATAGTGAATATGCCAGATATTTAAAGAAAAAAGAGGAAAAGGCAGAGGCTGCCCGTAAGGCTGCAGAAGCGGCGCGGAAAGCAGAAGAAGCACGTAGGGCCGAGGAGGCACGGAA
>JAUNIU010000007.1 GCA_030523265.1 Eubacteriales bacterium
CTGTAATGTGATTTCAATGTTTTTAGGATCATTTTATCATATCAGAGAGGCTGCTGCAGAACTATTTTTACCCTGTTGACTACTATTTTTGCCATATAGGAATACTTTTTTCATTTTACAGAAAAATCCTGTGGTTTACACAAATCGGAAACTCACAGGATTGTATATTTTTTATCTGGAACCTCTTGCACCCTGGCTGCTTATTTTCTCGTTTCTTGTCAGACTGATACGGAAAAATCGCTTGAATAACTGCTGCCCATTGAATGGAATCAGTGGATACAGGTAACCTTGCCCTGCCATGGTCCGGTTTGTAAAGAACGCAAACAGGGTCAAAATGCATCCGGCACCAAAGCCCCACACACCAAATATGCCTGTCAGAACCAGCATAATGATTCGCTGAAACTTAATTGCATACCCCAGTTCCATATTGTTCTGGGTATACGTCGCGATCGCCACAAACGCCATATATAGCATAATCTCGGCATTGAACCACCCGGACTGCACCGTATAGTCTCCGAATACGATACCTGCCACCACGCTGAGCGGTGTATTGAGCATATTGGGGGTATTCACCGCTGCCATACGCAAGCCATCGATGGCAAGTTCCAGGATTAATAACTGTAATAACGGAGGCACATTCATCTCATCCCGAATCAAAATGAAATCAAGCCACTCCGGCACCCACTGCGGATTCTGCAAAAGCAAAATATATGTCGGGGTGATAAATAATGCCAATACCGCAGTGATCATTCGGGTAAAACGAAGATATGTCCCAGTCACTGGCGGAAAATAATAATCATTGGGATCTTCAATAATATCAAACAGCGAAGTAGGTATCACCATCGCTGCCGGAGAATTGTCCACCAGCACCACGATACTTCCCTCCAGTATACAGGCGGCCGCTGTATCTGCCCGCTCTGTATACTTAAACTTAGGATATGGATTCCACCAGTTTCGCGGCATCAATACTTCTGCCAGACTCTCCTGATTCATCGTCAATGAATCCACTCGTATCCCATTCATCCGTTCCTTTAACTTTTTTAATGCTTTCTGGTTTACCCGGTTTTTCATATAGACAATGGAGACATCCGTCCGGGAACTACTGCCAATATTTTGCATTTCAAATATCAGATCAACATCCCGAATACGTCTCCGGATCAATGCGATATTCGGCATGATGGATTCCACAAAGCCGTCCCGTGACCCTCTTAACACCTTATCTTTGTCCGGCTCCTGTACATTTCTGGACGGATAATCACGCAGATCGATTGCTAAGATTTCGCTATATCCATCGATCATTAGACACGTCAATCCCGACAGTAAATATTGCACAAAATCCTTTTCCTTGGTTATCGTGATAATATCACCATATGGCATGCACTTTTTGACGAATCCATCAAATGTGTCTGGCGTGTCTTCCGGTGTGATCCCCAGCAAAAACTCCATGACTTTTTCCATGGTTTCTCCCTTGAGAAAACCATCCACCATATAAAACGTCGCATTCCGGTTCCCAATGACAACTTCCCGTTTCAATATGTCAAATGTATCCTGAATATTCAACAGACTGTCGATCCCCTGCTGCCGCTGTTTATATCCTTTGATTTCAAATATTGTATTTGCCATCGCAACTTTTCCTCCATCGCCCAGGTAAACCGTTCTTCATGAAACATGTTCCGCGATTACCGTTCTTACTATTTTGAGAAACTATTACGTTTAGTATGCATCGATTGGTAAAAAATATGTATCCTGGCTGTGCAAAAGCCACCATGTTTTCAAAATTGAAATGGCAAACTATTCGTGCTATACTATTTTATAAAAAAGAAAAATCACTTCCAAATGGAGATGACCATGTCAATTACGGATTACGATCAGACATTGTTTGCACAGGCGTGCGATAAAATTATAAATAAAGAACGCATTCGCGAGGGAATCGGCACACTGTCCGAGAAAACGGTCCATGCCGTCCTCAAGAACTTCTACGAACCCGATCCGGCACACCAGGAAATCCCTGTCGGAAATTTTGTGGCGGATATTTTGCGGGATAATGAGATCATCGAGATCCAGACACGCAATATGAATGTGATGCGGCGTAAACTGGACTATTTCTTGGACCAATATCCTGTCACCATCGTATATCCCGTCGTCCATACCAAATGGCTCTATTGGATCGATGAAGAGACAGGAGAAGTCAGCGCCAAACGAAAATCACCGAAAACAGGCACACCATACGATGCCTTTTATGAGTTATATAAGATTAAGCAATATCTGAACCGCCCCGGTATACAACTCTGTATCCCTATGATCGATGTGGAAGAATACCGCCTGCTAAATGGCTGGAGCCTTGACCGCAAGAAAGGCTCGACCCGCTATGACCGCATTCCCACAGCACTGGTGGATGAATACTTCATCGGCAGCCTGCAGGAATACGATTGTCTGATCCCCGATCAGCTTCCCGCCGAATTTTCGGTGAAAGATTTTGCGAAAGCCTCCAGACTGGCACCCCGCTATGCGCAGACCGCCATTCAGGTTCTGAAATACATCGGCAAAATCCGACAGGTTGGCACAGAAGGACACGCCTATCTATACTCTCTCTCAGATTCATAAACCGGATCCATACCAAATATGTCTGCGATATCCTAAGAACCATTGCATGGAGCACAGCTGCGTGATCTATTCCACAGCAATCTCTTCTCCCAGAGCAAACGAATAGATAATCTTTTCCCTCACTTTTTGTCCGGTCAACTGTTCTAATGCTCTGCTATAATAGGCAATCTGCGTGCGATACCGTTCCACCAGCTGCGCCCCCTGCCCTTTCTCTACATAATCTGTCTTATAGTCCACCAGCACTAATTCTCCGTCTTCCTCGAAATATGCATCTATGATACCTTGAATCAATACCACTTCCTCAGACATACTCTCCGGTTCTATCTCGACAGCGGGTATTCCCAGCATAAACTGTTGCTCTCGATGCAATGTGCCATTGCATGCTGCCTTTTGCATTCGCCCGCCAAGATTCGTCCGCAGAAACCACGAAAATCTCTTGACAGACAGCAGTGTTTTCTCCTCGGCTGTCATATAACCATCTTCCACCATCTGCGCTAACATCGCATCAAAATCATATCCTGGTGTCAATTCCGCATAGGGCAAGTGTTCCATCACCAGATGATACAAAGTACCACGTTCTGCGGCAGTACGATTATCTGCCTTCACCCGGAATGCCGGTCTCGGTATATCCGGCTTCTCCGATAAATGCATCTCCTCACTGTCCAAATTTCCGGACAGATTCTCCTGCCCTGTGTTCGGCGCATCCTGACACAGCAATGTCTCTGACCACTCCTCCCCTTTCGGTTTTTTCTGACATAAAAATACTTTTGACAGGTCC
Organism: Eubacteriales bacterium; assembly: GCA_030523265.1. Taxonomy (GTDB): domain Bacteria; phylum Bacillota; class Clostridia; order Lachnospirales; family Lachnospiraceae; genus Butyribacter. The sequence continues at coordinate 3,383 of JAUNIU010000007.1, forward strand.
ACCCCTTCCGGTTCTTCTGCCAACTGCTCCGCCTGCATCGCCGCCCTTCGCTTTAACTCCGATACGGAGATTTTCACAGGCAGATTCTGCTCGTTTTCATAAGGATATTGATAGCCTTTTTGACGAAGAATCATTTCCTCCATCTCCGAATCACAGACCACACTATCATCCCATTCCAGCAATTCCTGCTTACGAATCAGATCCTGCATCAATTCTGTGGCTTCCGCCTGTACCAGACTTTCCGGACATTGCAGTTTGATCCGATATAATCGGTCCGCTTCACCGGAATCAGCATATCCCTTATCTGCCAATTCTTCCATCTGCTCCAAGCACCTTGCATACGCCATCCGGTCTGCCAATGCCGGCATGATCCAGTCCAGATACGTTCTGGCAGATAGGAGTGTCATGCGGTTTAGTATTTTCCCCTTCTGTCTCCAGTCAGCCAGTTTCTTTTCCACTCCGGATACCGTACCTGTCAGATATAATTTTTCCTTTGCCCGGGTCAGCGCCACATACAGGATACGCACCTCTTCCGCTAAGGTACTCTGTCTGGTATGGGCTTTCATGAAACAATGCAACAGGGTCGGCTGCTTGACCCGCCATTCCAGATCCATATATTCTGTACCGATCCCATAATCCATATCCATGATCGTGGATTGATTAATATCCATCAGGTTAAACTGTTTCCCCATTCCAGCCACGAACACCACCGGAAACTCCAGTCCTTTACTTTTGTGAATACTCATGATCTGCACCGCATTGGTGTTTTCCCCATGGATAGAAGCCTCACCAAAATCAATATCCGATTTGCGCAGACTCTCAATATACCGGCAAAATTCAAAGATTCCCCGATGTCCATTTTCCGCGAATTGCACTGCCTGCTGCAAAAAAATATCCAGATTCGCCGCGCGTTTCTCCCCTGCCGGCATGGCAGACATGATACTGTAATACCCGGTCTCCCGATAAATTTTGTTTAACAGTTCATATACCGAATCTGTTTTGGCCAACTCCTGATACTGTTTTAATCTATCCACAAAAACGGACAGGTCTTTTTGCAACTTTTCTCTCATTTCCACCGGAATCTGCAACTCTTTCTCGGCATCTACCACACAGCATGACGCACTGCGATCTTCCTCTGTGCAGATCACACGACATAACGCATCCCAATAATTCACAGTCCCCTTCACCGTTCCCAGATATGCCAGTTCCTCATCGGATATTCCAAACAGACAGGATCGAAGCACTGCCACCAAAGGAATGTCCTGCCTTGGATTATCTATGACGCGCAGAAAGTTTAACATCGTCTCCACCTCTAATGTAGAGAAGTATCCGGTTTTGGTGGCTGAATATGCTGGTATCCCCATATCCGTCAAAGTCTCCACAAATTCCTCCGACCACCCACTCAGGCTGCGCAACAATATTACAATATCCCGGTATTCGACGGGACGATACCCACTGTTTCCCTTTATATACAAGGGTTTGTCACCCTGTACCATTTCCCGGATACGCTCGCCGATCACTGCTGCCTCCAGGGCACGCTTTCCCAATTCTGACCCGGCTTCACTTTTTTGTTCCACCAGGATCACCTCTGTCTGTCCCTCCGTCTGCATACCCGCGTTTCGATCTTCACAAGTGCCAAAATCTGCCCCCGGCACCAGACTGGCAGCTTCGTCATAGACGATCCCGCCGAAATCTTCCCGCATCAACCGCTCAAACAGATTATTGGCTGACTCTAACACCCTAGCCCTGCTTCGGAAATTTTGATGCAGATCAATCCGCTGTGTCTTGCTGTCCTCCGGGCTATAGCTATTGTATTTCTGCATAAACAGATCCGGTCTTGCCAGACGAAACTGATAAATACTCTGTTTCACATCTCCCACCATAAACAGATATGGCGCCTGCTTGGGAGCCCGGCAAAGACTGGTCAATATGGTTTCCTGTACAAAATTACTATCCTGGTACTCATCCGTCAGAATTTCCTCGTAATGCTGCTGCAATTCCTGCGCTGTGGCACTGGGTACTGCTCTGCCTTCTTCATCCCTGTCCACCAGTATTTGCAAGGCAAAATGTTCCATATCATTAAAATCAATGAGACCTTCTTCCCGCTTTTCCATGGCAAATGCATTCATGAAATCTACCGTGATCTGTACTAATTCATGGACAGGAGACGCCATTGCCTGAATATCTTTTAACATCTCCTCCGGACATTGAAAAAATAAATCCTTCTGTGTCTTTTGTACTCCATTATTGATGTAACTTTTGCGCAGTTCCTTTACCAGATCCCGTTTCTCCGGATCAATATCCTTCCCTCTGGCTGCCTTGAGACGCTCTGGGTGAAACAGAGCAAACTTCTCATACATCTCACTATAGTTTCCGGCTGCCACCAGACTTTCCATCTGCCGTATATCCGATTTGATCGTATCCAGATACACCTCCGGTCCGGCTTCCTCCATACATATCCGTCTGGCTTCCTTTGCCATACTGATATAATTTCCCAATGCTTCTCTGGTATCCGCCACCATTTCCTGCATCCAGTCCATCTCTATTAATTCCTCTAACGACTGGATCTGATACATGGATTCCCACTTCCTTAACTGTTCCTCCGGCCACGGATAACTCTGCGAGATGGTGTACAGCTTTAATACCAGATCTTCCATGTGTTTATCATTACGCCCCGGTGCAAAGATCTCCGTAAAATCCAAAAAATCCTGATTTCCTTCTGCCCTCGCTTCTCCAAACCGCTCTTCGATCAGTCTGGATAATACATCTTTCTGCATCAGTTTCAGATCTGTCTCGTCTCCCACTTGGAACATGGGGTCCAGACCAATCACATGAAAATAATTGCGTATAATATACTGGCAAAAGCTATCTATCGTCGTAATCTGGGCATTGTGCAACAGGCTCAGTTGGCGCTGCAGATTCTCGTCCTGCGGATTCTCCCGCAGACGCCCCTCCAGCGCAACTCCGATACGGCTGCGCATCTCCGATGCTGCCGCTTTGGTAAAGGTCACCACCAGCAGCCGGTCAATATCCACCGGCTTATCTGCATCCGTTATTTTCTGAATAATCCGCTCCACCAATACGGCGGTCTTACCAGACCCGGCAGCCGCTGATACCAGTATATTCCGCTCCCGCAGATCAATTACCTTCTGCTGGCCCTCTGTCCATTTCATCCCCATCTTCCTGTTCCTTTCTGACCGCTTCCAACACTTCATCCCTCGTCATGTTTCTCAACTTGTTATATCTATTTCCTGCAATTTTGGGATCAAAACGACAGATCCCGTGATAAGTGCAAAATGCACAAGGGGTACTGCGGGCACTATCCATCCTTTGATACGGGTGGACACAGGTATTCCCCGCCTGTATGTCCGCACCGATCTGCTGCAGTTTTTGTTCCGTATAATCTATGATTGCCTGAAACTCTTCTGTCGTCAGAGTAGCTGAAGTTGCCTTGAGACTGCCATCCTGTTTGGTGGCAAATGGCGCCACAATCGATTGTCTGGAAGCCGCCAATCCGCCGTTCTCGTTCTGAAAATTGTGATCCAGAGCTGGCAAAACCGGATCATTCTCATTGACCAGTCCTTTCATCCGCAATTCCTTTAGGATCTGCTGGTCTCTTTCCTCTGCTGCCATTTTCCCGGTCAAAATCGGATCATCGATATGATAATAAAGCACCCCCGCTGGTATCACCATCTTTTTCTGGCGGTTCACCCTTCTGTCCACCGCAGCTTTCAGATAGATCACCAACTGCATCTGTAGACCATAATAAAGATCCGATAATGATAGTTCCTTTGCGCCGGTTTTATAATCCACCACCTTAACATACGTGGCATCCTCTGTTTCCAGTGTATCAATCCTGTCTACCCGCCCTATGATTTGTTGCGCTTCTCCATCCATTCGGAAACTCAACTCACTCTCTACGGTGTGGAAATCTCCCAGTTTCATTTGTTCCGTGATGGCCCAAATCGACCGTTGCAATATTCTGCGCAGCCGCATCACCAGATAAGTATCCCGCTCCGTATCGTACAGCAATCCATTTTTATATTCTTCTACTGTGGCATTCAGACACTGGTTCGCCAAAACATGACGTTCCTCCTCTGCCAGATCCTGCCAGCCCACCTGTCGTTTCAATAATTCCCTGGTATATCTCTCCAAAGCCTCATGCACAATATTTCCCACGTCAAACAATTCCACCTGATGCTCCTGACGCTCCTCCAGTTTCAGTCCGTATTGCATGAAATAGGCAAATGGACAGGAGGAATACCGCTCAAACTGGGAGGTACTTCCGGTGATGATCTCCTGATACAAAGCGGTGGCAGCCTCTCTGGTAATCCGGCTCTCCGGTTCCACGTAATATGCCGCCTCCAGCAGCCGTTCTAACTGTTTCCTTTGGTCTTTATCTCTATAATACTGTCGATAAATCTCCTGCCATGCTCTATCTCCCAGACTGCCCTGTCGCAACCCCTGAATCAGATACCGTTCGCCCAGATCGTTTGCCAGCAAATGGGCATAATCCCTGTTTTGCTCCTCGTATTGCAACTCCAAGTCCGGAAAGATCTTGCATACCCGGTCAATCAGGTATGCGGGTCTGCGTGCGCTACCATCATTCCCTGTCTCGCTATAGGTCAGGTATAAATGCCTGGAAGGCTTGGTCAAGCCCAGATATAGATAGAATTGTTCCGTATAAATCTGCTCCCGGCTGGTGGGTGCCAATTCATACTCCGCCTCTGTCAGAAAATTGCGTTCTGCCTCCGACAGAATACCACCGCTTCCCTTGGTCTGTGGAATATTGCCATCATTTAACCCCAAAAAGAACAGATAACGCACTCCGGTCAGTCTGGTTCGATTGAGGTCTCCCACCACTACCTGGTCGATTCCTGGTGGGATCAGACCGATCCGTGCCTCCTCCAGACCCGTGTTAAATATTTCCTGAAATTCCCGCAACAACATCGTTTCTGTACCCATGAGTTCCACCAGCCTGTCCAATACACCGATAACGATCTCATAGATCTGTTCATATTCTCTGGCAGCTTCCCGATCTCCCTTTTCCTGAAATCTCTCCACCTTTCCCTGTAATTGAACATAATGCTCCTGTTCCTCCATAAAGTCACAGAGAGCTTCGACATACTCTTGTACGCTATGTCTCCCTCTGGCAATTTGTCCATATAAAACCCCCAGCTTGTCCCAGACATCTATTCGTACCTGATTAATCACATTGGCTGTCTCTGCGGCAACCTCTGTCTGTTTCCTGCGGTAAATATAATCGCTATCCCACTCCTCCTGCCATCTTTTGTGCCCCCGGATACCCGATGCCAACAAAAAATTATCCAGTAAATTTGCATGGTCTGTGTCAATTCCCGAATAATCGCTTTTGACGTACTGCATGATACTGGCATAGTCAAAGTCCTTGCGCAATATATTCAGTACCGCACACAGCATGTCCACATAGGGATTTGTCAAGATGCTTTTTTTCTGGTCCACAAAACAGGGAATCCCGCACCGCTCAAATTCCTCTTTCACCAATATACCGTATATACTCAGATCACCCGTCACCACTGCGATATCCCGGTAATGAAAATCCTCCTGCTGCCGCAGCTTCATCAATTCCATGGTGAGAAACGCTACTTCCTGATCCGGTTGTCGTAATACATGGATCGAGATTCCCTCCGGCTGTCCACTGCTGGGTTCTATCGGATAACGAAACAACTGCTGTTCCAATATTTCCAGACTTGGTTCCTCCCGAAATCTGGTCTTCTGCCTGTCCTTCCCCGTCCATATTTCTTTTTTAACTTCTATATGCTCTTCCTGCGCAATTTTTCTCAGTTGATAAATGGTTTTTCTACTCATGTAGAATAGCTTGTATTTCTCTCCTACATGCCAGATTGCCTCTCTGGTATCCAATGTGACCGTGACATACATATGATCACATACCCGTAGCAATTCCCGTATCAGCCGATACTGTAATGGGGTAAATCCCGTAAATCCATCCAGATAAATCTCTGCTCCTCGCAGCAGACTGGATTCCCCCACCACACCGGCAAACACAGTCAACACTTCTTCTGAAGTAATATAATGATCCTTTATATATTTCAAAAATGCGTCATAAGCCACTTTCATATCCTGTAATTTTCTCTGCAATACCGGATGCGCCGCCGCTGTATCCAGCATGTCATCCAGCCGCTCTTCTGTCACCCCATACTGCATCAACTCTGACAGAAAGGACTTAATTTCCGCAATATATCCCTTTTTATGTACATGGTCGCCAAAATACTCTAATTGTTTCTGTTCATTTAATAAAACTTTTTTGAGTATCATGGTTTTTCCCATATCATCCATCACAGGTATATTACCGGCACCTGTCTCGCCAAAGATGCGAAAAGCCAGCCGCAGAAAGCTCTGTACTTCTATGTTCAACAAACCCTTGCGTTCACTCAAAGTGACCAGATTTTTCTGTGTCTGCATAGTAAACTGTTCCGGTACTACCACAAAATATTGTTTCTGGGGATGCTGTATCGCTTCCTTTGTCACCCGATGCTCTATATACCAGGTCTTACCCCTGCCTGCTCCTCCAAATATAAACTGTAACGCCATATGACCTCTTTTCGTTTCTCCTTTGGTTATCTTCTCATATCAAATTATAAACGTTTCCTTATCACACTTCAATTTTTCTTTTCCTGAATAATTTCCTGTACCGCATTTAATACGATTTGTTCCGTGTACTGTGATTCATCCGATAAACTGATCTCATCCACCTCTGTTCCTGCCTGTAACTGTTCGGATATGGTCTTTACAGCCGGCTCCACCAGCGGATACATCGTAGTAATACTTTCATCCAGCGGCACAATCTCTACGGATTTCACATGATCTTCATCCAATGTTACCTGCAAGTTCACTGTCGCATCGCCCATTTGCAGTTCTTTCGTATATACACCTGCCTGATACTGTTTTTCCTGGCTTTTCACGGCAGCGTCCTGTGCTCCACTGTCTTTACCTGGCCAAAACATGAAAAAGAGGATGATCAGTAATAAAATACCAAGTCCTACAAATATTGCGGTATATATTACTTCTCTCATTCGTAGGATAATGATTTTTGTTCCTGGCATGATACCCTCCCATTTTTCGTTTATTATACTATATTATCCAATCTGCAAAAATATACCTGACGTGCCTTGTTCCTTTTTTATCTGCCATGTTCCTATGGTTTTACTTCTAAACAGAATAGAAGAGAAATCCGAACCGATTTCTCTTCTGTATTTTAATAACTGGTATTTTGATTTTCTGCCTTTGCTATTTTGGTCTCCTCATCCCGAATCTCATTCTCCCTCTCAATATTTCGGAAAAACTGTCGTGCAAATCCACTGATCGTCAGGATGATACAAGCTGGACCTAATAATAATCCAAAAAACAGCAGCGTCCAGCTCAGTTGATAAAAAATAATGTATTCTATCAACAACGCAATAAATAAAAATATTGTTTTTGGAAAATATTTTAAGCTGATACGAAAAGAATTACGCATTGTATTAATTATAGAATTTTCGTATCGCGCCTGTAACGGAAACGCATATATGAAATGGGTGAATGTTAATATTACACCAAGCACAAAGATTGCCAGAAATGCAAAACTATATTTCTCAACCGCCTTAAAAAACTGAAAATCCAAATATAATGCATATATTGCAATAATCAGGATCACACCCATGATACTTCCTTTTTTAATATTTGCTTTAAATTCTCTCCAGAAGGGACCACAAATATATCCCTCTTCTTCGTCCACCATTTTTAAGGTGATTGTATATGCCGCCGTCGTTGCGGCTCCCATCGTAACAATCGGAATACTACAAATCACCCACATAAAATTAAGCTTCAACATATCCCACAGTCTGCTCATAAATTTATATAAGCCACTGTTTACACTAAAAAATTTGCTCATACTTCCTCATTTCCTCTATCGATGTTTATACAAATTTTATAATTTTGGTTTAATAGAATGGGCTGTTCGCCGAAACGAACAGCCCCTATTTAACTATACATCAAAGTATCGAAATCACTTCGTCAAAGCGTCCTCCAGACCCTTCTTTCTAGCAGCCTCATTCTCAGACCACTTCTTACACTCTTCATAACCATACTTCTCAGCTGACTTCTTCATACCAGCAACAATCTTATCAAATTCTTTGTCTGTCTTAGCATAAATTGCTTTCCAAGACTCTGTCTTGATACATCCTGTTACCTGATTCCATGTTGTCTTCAAAGTATCATCCTGACTACTCTTAGAGAATGATGTTCCAGGCTGTACTACATACTTTCTAGCTTCCATGTAAGTGTTCGTATTTGTAGCACCTGTCTTATCACGCCAATCCTGCTCAATCTCACTGGATGCCTCTGCATTCTCACTAGGCCAGTTAATCTTATTATAGGTATCGCCATTTGATTCAGGGTTCTTTGCATCCAAAGACCATGTTGTGTTATTGATCTGGATCTCACCATCATGATAAGTTCCCTTATAATCGCCACCCATCTTGGTGTTCTGCTTATCAGCCTGGCACTTCTTACCTAATTCTGTAAAGTATGGATGTCCATCATCATCATAATCCCAAGTTACACCCTTTGGACCGTATTCCATCTCCATACGTCCCTCTGGAGTACACAGGAAGTTGATCAGTTCCATAGCCTTCTCAGGATATTCACTCTTAGCACCGATAGACCAGATACGATCTCCACCCTGGGTATTCATACCATATACGATAGGAGTCGCATTTTCCGGTTTCATAGGGTACATCAGCTTACCAGCACCAGTATGCTCCTCCGTATTGTATGCAATCTGTCCGGAGTAGTTAAAGATAGAGAACAGTACACCACCGTTCTGAACCTTCTCGATCATCTTATCATATGTCTGTGTCATGGAGTCAGGATCTACCAGACCATCCTGATACAGATTGTTATAGAATTTCAGCATCTCAAGATAAGGACCATTCTCCTCTAATGCATCATGGAATTTACCAGTCTGTGAATCATACAGACCCAATGCCAACTCATCATAACCATAGTATGCTGTAGCAGTAGCCTTAACATACATTACCATAGCATCATCCCAATCCGGCCACAGAGATACGGCATATACCTTATTACCGGAATCATCCTTAGGGCAGATCTTCTGCATATCTTTCAACAGTTTCTCATAATCATTCAGATCGTTAACTACAGGATATCCCAATTCCTTATACAGATCCCAACGAATATCCCAAGTATAGAAGAATGCTTCATGATCCTGGCTGGACAATGCCACATTATGACCAAAACCATATATAGAATCATCCTTACCGTCTGTAATTGTCTTGTTCAACTCTTTATTTTTGGTCAATGCATCCTGCATGTTTTCCTTAATGTCAGGACCAAAATCTGTCAACAGATCATCATCCTCCCAGTCGAACAGCAGACCATTTTGCACTGCCAATGGATAGTTTGTACTATCATTAGCCCAAACTACCACATCACCTAAGTCACCACTCTCCATACGTGTCTCAAAGGTACCATCAGAATCTGGAATAATATTAATCTTGATACCTAATTTCTCTTTAAGGACGTCTGCACCCCATCCGCCCTGTTCACCGGAGAAGTTTGCTAACTGACTATACACATCCAGTGTGATGATATCATCTTTTTTTGTACAGCCAGACATTGTCGCTACAGATCCTACTACCATACTGGATACTAACAGCATGGATAAAAACTTTTTAGAAAAAAGTTTTTTCTTCATCTTACATTACCTCCTTTTTTATTTTGGGGGGAGCATTATGATTTACTCCCCTGATAAGCAATATACAAAAGCATTAACCCTTAACGGCACCAAGCATAATACCTTCCTCAAAATATCTCTGCAGGAATGGATATACACACAGGATCGGGATAACCGATACCATGGATACCGTATATTTAATAACTTTCGTATTCAACGCATCAGCCACCGCGGAATCAACGCTTCCGCCACCACTCTGGCTCATGATGTTACCCAGGTTACTTGCCTGATTCAGATAGATATATAATCTATGCTGCAATGTAAATAACTTAGAATTACCCTGCATATAAATCAAGGAATCCTGGAATGAGTTCCAATGACCTACGGCACCGAAAATAGCGATAGTGGCCAAAATTGGTTTACTCAGAGGGAATATCAGCTTACGGAACACCTGCATGTAGGATGCACCGTCGATAAATGCACTTTCCTCCAACTCGGCTGGTATCGACTCTATATATGTCTTAACCAGAATTATATTATATGGCTGTACAATACCCGGGATAATATATACCCAGTAGTTATTGGTCAGACCCAAGGTTACTAAGTTCAAGTATGTTGGGATCAAACCAGCATTAAAATACATTGTGATAACCAGGAAACGATACCAGAAACTTCTCTTCCACATCTCCTGCTTTGTCACCAGATAACCAACAAATGCAGACGCTACCACCATCAGGATCGTACCTAAGATTGTTCTGGTTACAGATACAATAAAGGCATTACCCAGATCACCTACATCTTTTAACTTTAAGTAGTTATCAATGTTAAGTCCTCTTGGGATAAAGTTAATCTGACCTTTCTTTACCAGATCATTATCTGAGATCGTATTGATGAACAGATAATAAAATGGGAAGATACAGCTGATGGAAAACAAGGTAAAGAATAAGTAGTTCAAGATGTTGAATACCACATCGCCTGGTGTAGTACGGTAAATCTTTTTATGCTTTTTCTTATACTCTTTTTCTCTCTTAGCATCTAATTTCTCTTGTGCTGTTTTTGCCATGTGTATTCACCTCCTATACAATACTCTCGCCACGAAGCGCCTTAGACACTGCGTTCGCACCAAACAGCAGAACCACACTTATGACGGACTTAAACATACCAATAACGGTAGATAATGGAATACTACCACTACCGATACCTAATTCGTATACCCACAGATCCAATACGCGGATACTTGACTTGTTCTGTGCATTCTGGAATACCAGATACTGATCCAGACCATTACTCAAGCAACCTGCGATTGCCATCAGTAATAATACGAAGAAAGTAGGAAGCAAACCTGGCAAAGTAATATGCCACATCTTCTGGAAACGTCCGGCACCATCCACAGTCGCCGCCTCGTATAGGGACCGGTCAATACCAGAGATACCTGCGATATAAATAATCGCACTCCAACCTACACCTTTCCAGGTACCCCATAACCACATCTTAACCCATGTGAAAGAGTTACCCATCAGGTAGTTATCACCCGTTGCATCTGCGGACAGAGAACCGATCGCTTTCAGGAATGTGTTGATGAAACCATCGGAAGCGAAGATCGCCAATGCCAACGCATACACAAGTACCCAGCTGATAAAGTTTGGAATCGTTGTACATGTCTGTACAAAACGACGGAAATGTAAGTTATTCATTTCGCAAAGGAAGATCGCGAAAATCATAGGAATCCAGCTGGTACAGATATTCAAACCGGACATGATCAATGTATTACGCATAACAAGAATCATATCTTTTCTGGTAGCTGAATTCTGGAACAGATACGCAAACCACTTAAATCCTACAAAGTTATCAGAACCAAGGGTTCCACCGGATTTATAATCAAAGAACGCGTATCTCCAACCAAATAATGGCAGATAACAGAATACAAACGCTAATGCAACGAATGGAAGGAACATCAGGAATAATTTATATCTTGACTCCATCTCATACTTCGTGTTTGTATCAAACTTAGGGAACGTAGCTAATACGATCAGTGTAAAGATTATCACTATCGCAATCAACACTGCGTAAATGTACAGTCCGGAAGGAAGCTTCGGTCCAATGTTTTCCAATTTGGACTCCATAGTGGTGGAAAGTATCTGGTTATAACCAACAAAGCAAAGAACAAGACCAATAATCTCTGCTACGGAACCACCTAAAGAAACCAACAATCCGGTTTTCTGCATTTTCATATTACCAACAGACATGCATCCACCCACTGCCAACGCAATCAGTCCCAACAACAGAACCAATGCAGCTATGTATACTACCACAAAAGCCCCCTGCGATACCCAGTTCATACGGAATGCACGTGCAAATTCTGAGGTCAGACGACTATACGAAATACCTGTCGTAAATAACGAAATATTATCACTAATCATAGTACATACCCTGGCTGGGTTAAATGCCGGGAAAAACGCTGCTACAATCAGCAACAATGTCGCTACACGCTGTATCGCGTACATGACACCGCCTACTCCTCTCTTGTCACCATACTCGTTCATAAACAACCTCCTTGTACCTATAGTCCATGATTGTTTTGTACAATTTTCACAAAAAACACCATGGCATACTACCTTCATCGTGTAATTATATCTAAAAAATGAACAAAATAATACCATAAATAATTGATATAAAATACACGTTTTTTTCACACTTTTGGGAGAAAAAGAGAGATGAGACTCTCTCGGTCTCATCTCTCGAATAATCATCCTTTCGAGACGATTCTTCCCCTACTTACTAATCTTTTTTCTTCTTAGTAACAACCACTACGATTGCCGCAATTACGATAACTACAACAACTACAATTGCTACAACTGCGCCTGTGCTGATACCGCCATCAGACTCACTAGAAGATGAAGAAGAAGCTGCATCACTGCTGGAAGAAGCCTTCTCAGTACCCGGCTCTACCGCATCCGGGTTATCATTTGTCATACCGCTAACGGTGAAGATAATCTGGATAGAATCGTTTGGTGTCACTACACTTGGGCAGTCAGCATAAGCACCCTGATCTTTCTGATAAGTGTTTACTACATCGAAACGCAGCAGACCAGAATCATCGGTATACTCTGCCGGGAAGAATACCTGCTCAGGTATTGTCTGTGTATTACCATCTAACTTTAACTTCCAGTCAGAAATAGTAATAGGGTTATCTTTTGCTGACATTGGGATATCTGTGCTGACATATAACATAGCCAAAACAGCATCTGCATTTTCAGTCAGTGCACCGTTTAATCCCTCAACGCTTACGCAGTATACACCGTTACCTGTGATCTCTGCGTCTGTAACCTTTGTGCCTTCTAATGCTGAATTTACGTTATTCTCTGACTTGAATAATGTACCCTGGTCATACTTCAAACCAGCCTCTTCCAAACTAGTACCATTCAGTCCCAAAGTTGCGGAATACCACTCATCACGGTAAATCCATGTCTCAGTTTGCTGTAATCCTAAATACGCATGATAAGTACCAGCCGGATCAAACTCAGCCTTAGCAGCAGCCTTACCTGCATCGCTTACTTCAGTAGCAGCAGATACAGAGGTAGGTACTCCAGTTACTGCGAGTGCTAATGCCATAACACTGGCAGAAGCTACTGCGATTAACTTCTGAATTGATTTTCTCATCATTCTTCCTCCTAAAATAAATAAAATTACGTTAAATACACGTTATTTTTAGTTTAGCAGAACAAAAGCAGAATAAAACCTAAATATTTAGACATTTTTACCCGAAAAATTATGGTTTTTTGGAAAATGTATCTCTATCGTAGTCCCAACATGCTCCCGGCTGTCGATCCGAACACCATAATCTTCTCCATATTGTATCTTGAGACGCTGATTCACATTATTGATACCAATATGTGTCTGATCTGCATTCTCTCCGGTGTTGAGTATATGACGTAAATCACCCAATTTGTAATACGGCATCCCCACACCGTTATCTATAATGCGTATGATGACATCCGTCGGATTCTGTGTGATTTCTATCGTCAGTTCTCCGCGCTCTGACATCGCCTCCAGACCATGGACAAATGCATTTTCCACAAAGGGCTGGATAATCAACGGCATCACTTCCATTTCCAAATCCACTTCCGGATCCACGATCATCCGGGATACAATGCGGTCTCCAAACCGATAATCCTGTATCTTCAGATAATTTTCTGTCAGCTCAATCTCCGATTTTAGGGATACCATCTGATTACTCACCTGAATATTACGCCGCATAATCTTTGCCAGCATCTTTACCAGGTCTTCAATTTCCTTCTGCTCATTTACTCTCGCTTTCATCCGTATCGTTTCCAACGTATTATATAAGAAATGGGGATTAATCTGACTGGCAAGCATTTTAAATTCCACCTCTTTCTGGCGGGTATGCAATTTCTCCTTTTGCACCTTCTCCTCCACCATATTAGAAGTCAGATCCTGAATATCTGCCATCATCTTTTCGACTTCCCGATAAATCTCCGCCACCTCATCATTTCCTGCAATCGGCTCCACTTCCTCATACCTGCCATTCGCCACCAGATGCATCTGACGGCGCAATGTCTGCAAACGCGCTCCAAATGCATTAGAAAAACCGATAATCATCAGCACGGATACCAATAATGATATTGTAATAATAAAATAAGTATTTAACCGGATACGGTTGAGCTGGCCCTTAATCTGCTGATAATCCTGAAAGCAAACCATTGTGAAATTCGAGTCCGAAACAGATGGATAAAACCGCTGATATGTGAGCAAATATTCATCTACCCTTCGATTAATATCAAGCGTCTTAGATTTCTGAGAAGCGGTCTGGATCTTTTCTAATAAAAACCTGTTGCCGGGATTAAATTCAAAATTAGAAATAATAACGTCCTGGTCATTTAACAGCAGCATCGTATTCATAGAACCTTTCTGGATCTGTTTCTCCAAGCGATTACTGTTAAGCTGTATGACCACTACTCCGATCTGTTCTCCTCCCTCATTCTCCAATATCCGGGACAGTTGAATGTACTTCTTTCCCTCTTCCTCTTTATAACCCCAATAGGTATTTTGAATGGACTGACAGGTGGCTTTATACCAGCTTGCCGCCATCACATCCGCACTCAGGTATGCAAAAGGCTTCTCATAACAAATGACACGGTTAGCCACGTATATTGTCAAATCTGAAATACTCTCTGCATAATCCGAAGGATATGTCTTTATTTCTTCTAATTTAGAATACTCTTTTTTTAGCTCATTTTCCTCTTCATATTTGGTTTGTATGATACGTTGCAAATCCTTATCTTCGCATAACTTTTCCACCAGGCGTTCTGCTGTGGGAATCTCCCTGCTGATCTCCGACGCCAGCAGAGACACCCTCTCCTGCTGTGAAGTTCTGCTGGCGTTGACCATATCTGCACCAATTTGATTGCTGGTGTACAAACTGATCCCCATAAATGGAATAATGCCTCCTATAATATAAATAAGAAGCATTCTTTCCCGTAATCGTATATTTTTTTCAAAATGTAACCGTTTCCGCTTTTTTTTCATACTTTCCTCTGCTAATTATCAATCTTGAACTGGACCTGTAATGGCTCCTTCAACGGTTTCCCTGACAACGAAGTAACATTTGTCGTAATGTTTAATATATAAGACTCTTCCTGTGCATATGGCTCCAATGGTTCAATCTCAATCTCATTTTCCAAAGAATTATAACGAATCGCTGTCTTAAGCGGTGCTAAATTAACTGTTGTAACATACAAGTTTACATTATTCACCGTCTTGGGATCCAGCGGAACATTAAACTTAATCTTCCACAAAAAATTACCAGTCTTGAATTTCAAATCCTGTCTTACTTTATTTTCCAGTCCTTCTGTCATAGACTCAAAAGCTAAATACTGTGGCATATGCCCCACCGCCTTTCCGCAAATTTCCATTCTATTTTAACACAATTTCCCACATTTGTGTAGTCTAAACTATATGAATTATTTTTGTTATACTATTACTATATGACGCTGCAATGGCAAAAACGAAACTGGAGGAATTACTACCGTGAAACCAGAAAACCAAAGAAATAAACCCATGAAAAATACCGTTCAAAAAATAGATTTCAAACCCGGCAATATGCTCTACCCGCTTCCCGCCGTGATCGTAAGCTGTGGTGAATATAACGGCGTGTCCAATCTGCTGACCATCGCCTGGACCGGCACCCTCTGCACGAATCCACCGATGGTATATATCTCCGTGCGTCCAGAACGTCATTCCTACCCTATGATCCGGGAAACCGGGGAGTTTGTCATCAATCTTACCACAGAACAACTCGCCTATGCCACCGATTACTGTGGTGTCCGTTCTGGCAAAGATCACGACAAATGGGCAGACTGTTCTCTGACCCCTATCCCGGCGGACACAGTGGCTTGCCCCATGATCGCCGAATCTCCCGTAAATATTGAATGTAAAGTAAGCCAAATCCAGGAACTGGGATCGCACCATATGTTTATCGCGGATGTGACCGCTGTCCATGTGGATGCCCGGTATATGGACGAATATAACACCTTTCATCTGGAAAACGCAGGATTGCTGGCATATTCCCATGGCACATATTTCGGTCTGGGTGAAGCATTAGGCAGTTTCGGATATTCTATCCGACGAAAACCAAACAAGGCAAAAAGGAGAAACCAAAAGCCAAAAAGATGAAATCATACACCACATTTTATCCGCTTCATATAATAATAAAGGGGGAGTGTTTATGAGAATTACCTATTTAAAAATTTGTAATTACAAATCCATACAGGAAATTGTAATACAGGAGATCGAGAATGCCTTGATCCTGGTAGGCAAAAATAATACCGGCAAAACAGCAGTCATTGATGCCGTGCTGACTGCCACCGGGAAACGCCAGGCTCTGGACCGGGAATATCTGGACAGAAGCAAGCCTATCTCCATCTCTATGAAATTGGAATTTACCGATACGGATTTACAGTTTTATCATTCCAAAGGTATTCTCAGCAAGACCAAAAATTTTGATAAATGGCTGGAAGAATTTCAGGAAAAATTACCCTCCTTTCAGGATCATATTCTTTCCTTTACCTTCCTCTCCAAGCCGGATCACCAGATCCGGTATCGGGATGGTTACAGCAAAAATAACCCCTATATTTTGGAAGTATTCCCCAAAATATATCACATTGACCAGACCAGAAATCTCGAGGCGTTGCAGAATGATGTATTTAGCTTCTATGATAAAGAATCCTTTCAGATGTTAAAGGATAACGAATGTACCTTTGATTCAACGAGAAAGTGCAATCGCTGTTTCCAGTGCATTGGACTAATTAATAAAAAAGCACCGGAGGAGTTAACCTTATTTGAAACTGCACGCCTCTTACAATATAAATTATTCCACACGAATCTGACTACATTTGCAGAGAAAGTGAACCGGCATTTCCATGCGAACGGCAGTCCGTCACAGGAAATCCGCTATGTGTTGGATTACGATATGGATAATTTGCTACATGTAGAAACCCAGATTTACAATCTGGGCAGAAATGGCCTGGTGGGTCCGATCAATATACTGGGAGAAGGACTGCGCAGCATTTATGCACTTTCCCTTCTGGAAGCATATGTAGAGGAGGAAGATACTTTACCTTGCATCGTATTGATGGAAGATCCGGAAATATATCTGCATCCCCAATTACAAAAGGTCGCCAGCGAGATCCTTTACCGGTTGTCCAAGAAAAATCAGGTGATGTTCTCCACCCATTCCCCAAACCTGATTTTTAACTTCTCTTCCAAACAAATCAAAGAGATTATTTTAAATGAGGAGTATTATACCACAGTACAGGAAGACAGTTCCGTCGATGATATACTGGATGACCTGGGTTATACCGCCAATGATCTGATGAATGTCAGTTTTGTTTTCATTGTGGAGGGAAAACAGGACAGCAACCGCTTACCGATGCTCTTGGAGAAATACTATTCTGAAATATATGATGAGGAAGGGAAATTACAACGAATCTCCATCATTCCGGTCAACAGCTGCACAAACATTAAAACATATGCCAATTTGAAATACATCAATAAATTATACCTCAAAGATCAGTTTTTAATGATCCGGGACAGTGATGGTAAAAATCCGCACCATCTGAAAAAACAGTTGTGCAATTATTATAGCCAGCGCGCCAAAGAAGATGTTGGTAATTTGCCAAAAGTGGAACCCAAAAATGTACTGATCCTAAAATACTATTCCTTTGAAAATTATTTTTTGGATCCGAAAGTCATGGCAAAAATTGGCGTCATAAAAAAAGAAGAAGATTTTTATGATATTTTATATAAGAAATATAAGGCTTATCTCTATCGGTTAAATAGCATGAAACGAATGCAGCGGACGCAAAATATTCGGATTCGCAGCAAACAGGACATCAAAGATAATATCGAAACCATCAAAATCTATGTGCGGGGACATAATTTATTTGATATTTTTTACGGCAGATACCACGGAACCGATGAGCAGGAAATTCTTCGGCGTTATATTGATGTCGCACCACGGGAAACCTTTCAGGACATCTTTGATGCTATCGATTCCTTTGTCTATTTTGAAAATCGTAAAAAATGACAGAAATTAAAAATATTACATTTATGTTACATTGTGTTAATTTTGTGTCAGAAACTTTTTTTCTTATTGACAGACGGGGCGAATTGATTATAATATAGATTTGTGTTTGTTAGTCAAACTAAATGTGTGAGGTGCAATATGGAAAACCAGTATATAATCAAAGGGGGATCACCTCTGCGCGGCGAAGTCACGATCGGAGGCGCCAAAAATGCTGCTTTGGGTATTTTAGCTGCTGCGATCATGACCGATGATACCGTTGTGATCGACAATCTCCCTGACGTTCGAGATATTAATGTATTATTAGATGCCATTGCCGGGATCGGCGCTACTGTGAACCGTATCAATCCACATGTGGTGGAAATCAATGGCAGTACCATCGGAGATGTGGCTATTGACTCCGATACCATCCGAAAGATTCGCGCTTCTTATTATTTATTAGGCGCTTTGTTAGGAAAATATAATTCAGCAAATGTATCCCTGCCAGGCGGTTGTGATATCGGGAGCCGCCCTATTGATCTGCATTTAAAAGGTTTTCGTGCCCTGGGTGCTACTGTCACCATCGAGCATGGTATGATCAATGCCAGTGCAGATCATCTGACCGGAAATCATATCTTTTTAGATACTGTTTCCGTGGGTGCTACCATCAATATTATGTTAGCGGCCTGTATGGCAGAGGGTAAGACTGTGATTGAAAACGCGGCGAAAGAACCGCATATCGTAGATGTAGCAAACTTTTTAAATAGTATGGGTGCCTCTATCAAGGGTGCGGGTACCGATAAGATCCGTATCACCGGTGTAGAATCACTGCATGGCAGTGAATACTCCATCATTCCAGATCAGATCGAAGCAGGTACTTTTATGGTGGCGGCTGCTGCCACCCGCGGTGATGTTTTGATTAAAAATGTCATCCCAAAACATTTAGAGGCAATTTCCGTAAAGTTAGTAGAGATCGGTGCTACTGTGGAAGAGTTTGATGATGCTGTGCGGGTAACCTGTAATGACCGGTTAAGCCATACACAGATCAAGACATTACCATATCCAGGTTTCCCTACGGATATGCAGCCACAGATTGCAACACTGCTTGCCCTGTCCCATGGAACCAGTACCGTCACGGAAAGCATATTTGAAAACCGCTTCAAATATGTGGATGAATTATCCCGTATGGGTGCAACGATCAAAGTAGAAGGAAATGTAGCCATTATTGAAGGCGTAGAGGGATTTACCGGTGCCTCTATCAGTGCCCCGGATCTTCGCGCCGGAGCTGCTTTGGTGGTGGCTGCTTTAGTGGCAGATGGATATAGCACCATTGATTCGATTCATTTCATTGAACGTGGTTATGAATGCTTTGAGAAAAAAATGTCCGATTTAGGTGCATCGATGGAAAAAATTCCCATTGACGATGAACGTGCCGTACAAAAATTCAAATTAAAAATAGGATAATATGGAAGATAGGACTACCAAAAGGCAGTCCTATCTTTGTTTTTAGATCAAAGGTCAGATTCTTTCAAAATTACCACAACAAATCCCAAGAGATTTCCCCCTTCCTTTGCTTGCAAATAAGCCCAAAAAAGCGTATGATTATAGTAACTATTTATGCCTCTCAAAAAGGAGATGATACTATGCTGAAACAAAGACAACATAAAGCTTTTCATATAATTGTACTCTGTACTTTCTTACTCATGGCATGTACATTTAGTACCGGGCTTATATCCACTGATGTCAGTGCTGCTACCAAAACAACCTTAAAAGTCAGCAGCAAAACTCTTTATATCAATGGGACTTATACGATTCCGTTGAAAAATAAGAAAAAGAAGGCGACCTATTTTTATACATCTAACAAAACGAAAATCGCCAAAGCGAATGGCAAAGGTAAGATTACCGCCCGCGGAAAGGGAACTGCAAAAATCAAAGTTCGTTATAAATACAAGCGGAAAACATACACAGCAGGAACATTCAAGGTCACTGTCCGTAAAGCAACTCTGCGCAGTAATATTCGGACTATGGTCACTACCGTAGGCACTTCCATTCCTGTTACTTCCTATCTCAACGATAGAAACCCATCCGCTACTTATACGATTTCCAGTACGAACTCAGCGGTGGCTTCCGGTGCCGCAAATGGCACCATTACTGTGAAAAAAGCAGGTACTACTACTTTAACCATCGTAGAAAATTATAACAGTAAGAAACGTACTCTGGGAAAATTTTCAATCTCAGCCAGCGGCGCTTCCCTGAGCACCACATCTCTTCGGATGGCTTATGGCACCTCTTACAATGCCAGTTCCATCGTCGCAGATAAACTGGCAGGAGCTTCCTATAGTATGGCATCTACCAACAGTTCTCTGCTGGGTGTATCCGGCATGACCCTGATGGCTGCCAGCAGTCCCGGATACGATACTACTTGCAACATTAATGTCTACGAGACCCGCTCCGGTCAGACACGACTGATGGGAACTGTGACGGTTTCCTTGATTCAGGCAGCATATATCTCCCCGGACAACCGCACTCTATCTGTCGGACTGGGTGCTAAAATCACCATCGGAGATAATGGTATCAAACTTACAAACCAGGACCCAAATGCTACGTATTCCATCGTATCTAAGAATACCGCTGTCATTGATAATCAGTTAATAGCTGTAAATTATGGTACCGCTGTCGTAAATATCTATGAGAAAAAAGCCGGCAGTAATACCGCTACCGCATTAGACGAGACAGTGACCATCACGGTTACTTCTTCGGTAGTAAAACCTGAACTGGTGCGTGAGGGACTGGATCTGGTCATCGATAGCGATGCCTATAACGACTATCCGGTGAATAACCGCAACCATATGGTAAATTATTATTACACATCCTCTGATGATACGATTTGTCAGGTAGGAACCGGAGGAGACGGAGAAGATCAGGATTATCTTGTGCTTTATCCCAGAAATGCAGGCACGGTAACGATCACCATATATGAAATCTCAAAGAATCACGTTTCCCAGCGAACCATTGGTTCCTTTGAAGTACGTGTTGCCAAAGATAATGCAGAGATCGTGGACGTAGACGACCTCATGGTGGAAGATCTTCTGGCATCCTGCTCGCTGTATCACAAGGGCAAGACCTTTACCGCCAAACTGGAAGAGGGCACCCGCAATTGTTACTTTGTAGATGAAGATGGCAACGGTATTCTGGATTATGGTATGGATTATGAAGCATTAACCTCCGGTAATCTCCTGATTACACCGATCCGGAACCGATTTCTGGTAGACCATCTGGAACAGGACGAAGACAATCCGGCGGAATGGACAGTATATCTGGATCTTCAAAACGAGACCAGTGAGCATAGTACAGATATCATTCCGATCCATATATATTTGCAGCAGGCAGCATTAGACGCCAGCACTATTTTCCAGGGAATCCAGCTCAATGTGGGCAACTCCCGCGGTACCATTACCCGGACCTCCACATTCCCGGATGATAGCCAGACCTTGCAATATGCTAATTCTAATACTGATTATGTATATAATTTTACTAAGAAACAATATTTATCAGCAGGAGCTACACAATTTGATCCTGACGAATTAAATCCGATATATATATCAGATTTGACAAATGTTTATTGCACCCCGATCCAAAGTGTATGGAGTAACACCAATCCTGATGCCAGCACTACGGTTACCGCCATCTCCGGTGCCACTTCCACGGACAACCAGAATTGGAGTTTTACGGTGTCCTTTGAGAACGGTACCAAGCAAAAATTCACGGTCACTTTAGGTGTGACGGAATAGGAGGATTCCATGGATCGAAAGGGACGATTTTTCGTATTTGAAGGTATCGACGGAAGCGGAAAAAGCACACAGATTCAATTATTAAAAGACCGTATCGAGGCAACCGGCGTTCGTTGTCTGGAGACAAAGGAGCCTACGGATGGCCCCATCGGTTCTCTCGTACACCAGTGCATGACAGGACGAACCACTGCGGATGAACAGACCATTGCTGCTTTATTTGCCGCTGACCGTCTGGATCATCTGCTGAATGAAACCGATGGTCTCTGTCAGAAAATACAACAGGGGATCAGTGTGATCTCAGACCGTTACATTTTGTCAACCTATGCTTATCAAAGTGTACGGGTACCGCTGGAATGGCTGATTCAGATGAACGCCCAGGCGACACAGGCACTTCAGCCGGATTGCCATATCTTCATTGATGTAGATCCAGAGATAACCCTGGAACGCATGGCGAAAGGCAGATTTCATACAGAATTATATGAAACCAAAGAGCGTCTTACGGAAGTCAGGGATCGCTATTTCGATCTGTTTGACCGCTTTGCCCAACAGGAAAACATTTTTATCGTAGATGGCAACCAATCCATCGAAGCGATTGCGAATGACATCTGGGAGCATGTGGCACATTATTATGTATAAAGAATCTACTTTCGATGAGGAGGTGTGACTGTGGATCTGAAAATTAATCCTTTGCAACAAGTACAGCAGACAGAAATGAAAACCCAAGCCAACGAAGCAGATGGAAGTTTCCGTTTCACTTTATTGAGCAATATTGAAGAAAATGAACTGCAGGCACAACTCTCGGTTATGATGGAGGAAATCACACAGCAGGGATATCGGCTGGGGAAGCGCCGGGATATCCGTGATATGAAACAATACCGAAAGCTGATTCAGGAATTTATGAATGAGATCGTCACCCATTCCCACGAATTTAGCAGAGAAAATTTTCTGGATAAAAAGGGACGACATCGGGTATATGGCATCGTCCGGCAGGTAAACCAGGCATTGGATGAACTGGCGGAGGAATTATTGGCAGAGGAGAAAGATCACATCTCCATCCTGAGTAAAATTGATGAAATCCGGGGATTATTGCTGGATATCCTGACATAAATATCCGATGACACATCGCATAAATCTGATTTTATTAATGATATCACCCCGCAACTTTGAATAGAAAGGAATAGACTCTATGGCTTACTTTAAAGATATTATCGGACAAATCCAGATAAAGGATCATTTACAAACTGCTTTACAGCAGAAAAATATTTCCCACGCATATCTGTTTACCGGCGATGTTGGTTCCGGCAGACATACCATGGCAGATGCCTTTACCAAGGCATTGCTCTGTGAATCCCCAAAACCTGACGGGGATTCCTGTGGACGTTGTAAATCCTGTCTGCAAACGGAATCCGGAAATCATCCGGATATCCACTATATTTCTCATGAAAAATTTAACATTCGTGTAGATGAGATCCGGGAACAGCTAAATAATGATATTCAGATCAAACCTTATAGCAGTCCATATAAAGTCTATATCATTCCAGATGCACATCGTATGAATGAACAGGCACAAAACGCCCTGCTAAAAACATTGGAAGAACCGCCTGCCTATGCTGTCATTATTCTATTATGTGACAATGCATCCTCATTACTTCCAACCATCACTTCCCGCTGTATAACCTTACAGATGAAACCGGTATCCAAAGAGGAAATTGCCAACTATCTGATGAAGAAAAAGCAGATGGAAGCTGACCGGGCACAAATTGCGGCGGGATTTTGCCAGGGAAATATCGGGCAGGCGATCCGTTTTGCCAGTTCTGAAGATTTTCTGGAAATGAAAACACAGGTATTACAATTATTAAAACAAATTGATACTATGGCATTGCCTGCCATAGTAGAAGTCATCCGTGGTTTTTCCCGGGATAAAGGTAACTTCTACGACTATTTGGATCTGATGCTGTTATGGTATCGGGATATTCTGATGTATAAGGCAACCAAAGATGCAAACATCTTGCTCTACCAGGAAGAGTACAGTGCCATCAAAGAGCAGGCAAGCAAACGTAGCTATGAAGATATTGAGCGCATCATTCAGGCGATTGACAAAGTCAAAATACGCCTGGATGCCAATGTCAACTTTGATCTGGCGATCGAATTAATGCTGTTAACGATCAAAGAATGAGGAGGAACTATCACTAGAAAGGACACTTATTATCATGATTTTAATTATAGGAGTAAAATTCCGTAAATCGGGCAAAATCTACTATTTTGACCCCATTGGATTACCCATCGAAAAAGGAAACCATGTCATTGTGGAGACTGCCCGGGGTATCGAATACGGAAGCGTTGTTTTAGCACCAAAAGAGGTTACGGACGATCAGGTGGTACAACCACTCAAACCTGTGATTCGTTTAGCCACAGAGGAAGATGACCGCATCGCTGCGGAAAATGAAAAAAAAGAAAAAGAAGCTTTTGCTATTTGTATTGAAAAAATCCGGAATCATGAATTGGAAATGAAATTAATTGATTCCGAATATACTTTTGACCGCAACAAACTTTTGTTTTATTTTACCGCAGATGGACGTATTGACTTTCGTGAGTTAGTAAAAGATCTGGCATCGGTATTTCACACCCGTATTGAATTACGACAGATCGGTGTGCGTGATGAGACGAAATTAATCGGCGGCATCGCCATCTGTGGACGTCCCCTTTGTTGTCATTCCTATTTGACAGAATTTGCACCGGTTTCCATCAAGATGGCAAAGGAACAAAACCTGTCCCTTAACCCATCTAAGATATCCGGCGTCTGCGGACGATTAATGTGTTGTCTGAAAAATGAGCAGGAAGCGTATGAACACTTGAACCGATTACTGCCACACGTTGGCACTACTGTCACCACCGCGGACGGATGTCAGGGTGAAGTACAAAGCGTCAGTGTCCTGCGCCAGTTGGTAAAAGTTATCATTGAAAATGAAACAGGAGAGCGTGAAGTACGGGAATATCATGTGAACGATCTGAGTTTTCAGTCCAAGAAGGAAATGGATGGTCCGGCTGCTGCCACCTTACCGGATGAATCTCTTGACGAAATTGCACTGATGGAATTAGCAAATCTGGAGAAAGAAGATATCGAAGAGACCGCCGAAATGTCTGTGGAAGATTCCAAAAAAACACAGGGAAAGAAACGAAACAGAAATAACCGCAATAATAACCGGAATCACTATAATACCAATAACCAGGAACATCGGAACCATCGGGAATCCAAAGATAACAAAGAACGCAGCGATAAAGACCACAAGCGGGATAACAGAGAACGAAGAGAGCGACGGGATAACCGCCCACGCCGGGAAACATCCGCGAACAAGACAGAACGCTATCATGAGCATACCGGCAACCGGGAGACACGTCGCAAGAACCGTAACTACTCCCGCTCCCGCAAAGCCAACGCAGATAATGGTGTAAATGGAGAACCATCATGAATACAGATCCTTTACTCCGGGAGGGAGAAAGACTGGATGATTTACAGCGTAATCATCTGAAGATTATACAAAATCCAGAAAAGTTTTGCTTTGGAATGGATGCCGTACTTCTCAGTGCTTTTACCAACATTCGCAAGGACGCCAGTGTGTTGGATCTGGGCACCGGTACCGGAGTCATTCCTTTGCTTTTATCGGCCAGAACAGAGGCAAAACATCTGGATGCTTTGGAAATACAGCCAGAGAGCGTGGATATGGCAAGACGCAGTGTCCAGTGGAATCATCTGGAAAACCGCATTACCATTTATGAAGGAGACATCAAAGAAGCATCGCACCTGTTAGGTCGCGGCAATTATGATGCCATCACCGTCAACCCTCCCTACATGACAGACCACCATGGTTTGAAAAACCCGGAATTGCCGAAAGCGATTGCCCGGCATGAACTCCTTTGCTCACTGGAGGATGTACTGCGGGAAAGTCATGCGTTATTGCGCCCTGGCGGTCATTTCTATATGGTTCACCGCCCGTTTCGCCTGGCAGAAATTATCACTGGCATGACGAAATATCATTTGGAGCCGAAACGTCTTCGTCTGGTCCATCCCTATCTTGACAAAGAGCCAAATATGGTATTGATCGAGGGTGTGCGTGACGGTAAATCCCGCATCACAGTAGAACCCCCTTTGATTGTCTATGACACAAAAGGACAATATAATCGTGAAATCTATAACTTATATAACGAATAATTCATGAGCATAATAGGGAAAAATAAGGGAAAGGATATGGATTAAATTATGTCAGGAACATTATTTCTATGTGCGACACCGATTGGCAATCTGGAAGATATTACCTTTCGTGTATTGCGTACCCTCAAAGAAGTAGATCTGATTGCGGCAGAGGATACACGCAATACCATCAAACTACTTAATCATTTCGAGATCAAGACTCCCATGACCAGCTATCACGAATATAATAAATACGATAAAGCTGCCACGTTAGTGGACAAATTGCTGACGGGCACAAACATTGCGCTGGTAACCGATGCCGGTACTCCAGGCATCTCAGATCCGGGAGAAATAATCGTCCGCCAGGCATATGATGCCGGGGTACCAGTCACTTCTCTGCCTGGTGCATGTGCATGCATTACCGCATTAACACTGTCCGGTTTATCCACCAGACGATTTGCTTTTGAAGCATTCTTACCCACTGATAAAAAAGAACGACGCCGTATCCTGACCTCTTTGCAAACGGAAACCCGCACCACGATTATATACGAGGCACCGCATCACCTGCGTAACACCTTGTCGGAATTATACGATGCGATCGGTGACCGTGGTATCACTCTATGCCGGGAATTGACAAAAATTCATGAAACGGTACAGCTTATGACTCTGTCTGCCGCTGTCTGCTATTATCAGGAACACGATCCCAAGGGAGAATATGTGCTGGTAATACAAGGTCGTGATCAGGCTGAATTGGATGCCGAAGCAAAATCTTCCTGGGATAATATTTCCATTGAAGATCATATGGAGCGATATCTTACCCAGGGTCTTTCCCGCAAAGACGCCATGAAGCGTGTAGCATTGGATCGGGGCGTTTCCAAACGTGATATTTATCAAAGTTTATTACAATCTTGAATAAAACAGAGAACTTTGGCAAAAATGATAACAGAAAGGAGATGTTATCATGAAAAAAATAACTTCACGTTATATACGCCCATCCAGCACACATGTCCCCCGATATTTTCTCTTTGGTTTAACAATATTCTGCTGGTTTGCTGCGCTTTTGCAATGTCTGGAATCTCAAAAAAACAGCTCTCTTGTAAGTCCTTTTATCGAAACCACGGTACCTGCTTATTCTACCCAAAGTTTCAAAAATTCTATCCCTCATTGTGTCTATTCCCATAAATCTGACGAATATAATGATTACTATTTCTATAGTCCGGTGATAAAATCTATTGGCATTGATCCCACCAGCCAAGGATATAATATGCATCTAGTCATCAAAAAAGATGGGCATGTTTATCTGGGTTTGCCTAATATAACCTGTGATTTTTAAGGTTTTATCTCATCGTGGTCTGTGGGAATGTGGCGGGCGTGGTCTGTTCCTTTTGCACCCATCACGACGACATCCCATTTCCCCACATAATAGCACCTGCACCAATGCATGAAGCATCGGATCATCTCTGCGGTCTCCGCAAATCTGATCGGTAATTCTGTCGATCGTTACGCGATCAGGATATTGGTCATACATGGGGCTGCCGGCATATTCCATACGATCACATGCTTCTATTACATCTTCCCGCAAACGTGACGTTTCTCTGGGTAAAAGATATTGATAATCCCACTGGTCTTCTCTCTCCGGCACTTCGGTTGCTTCCGTATCAAATGTCATTACACATCCCTTTTCATAAGGTGATTTCATACCGATACCTGCTTTTTTCTTTTCCATATTATTCTATGAACCGTTTCTAAAAACGTGCTTCTATAAAATAGCGTTTCCCATTTTTGTAAATAATAAATCGAGGTTATCGTCATAAAAGCAGGAAACGCAAACCTTTTATTGCGTTTTTCTCCTAAACATTTTATACTATAAGGAGTTCTTTTGGTTTACTGATTTTTAGGAGGCTTATTTTGAAACACTTATATATATTTACCGGTTTATTATTTACTTTTATTGCATCTTTTCTCTTTTTCCAGAGAGATATTCCTTCGATCTCGGTGACTACCACTACTGCCACCAGCCTGCAGGATTCCACGTTCCCGATCGTCTATCTTCAGGATGACAAATATACGATCAATACCTTACACGGCTACAGCAGTGAACTAAATAGCGGTGAGATCCGGGAATCCATCACACCTCTGGATACCA
Organism: Eubacteriales bacterium; assembly: GCA_030523265.1. Taxonomy (GTDB): domain Bacteria; phylum Bacillota; class Clostridia; order Lachnospirales; family Lachnospiraceae; genus Butyribacter. The sequence goes on from JAUNIU010000007.1 coordinate 31,823, forward strand.
AGAAAACATTTTCTGTAAAAATTGATGAAAACGAATCCAAAATCAAAAGGTTAAATTATGCGTTAAGAGATATTGCAAACAATAAGGTCATCGAAGAGGGCAGTATCATCGCTTTAGAGAAGAAAGATTCTTATAAGGTTGCCAAAATCAAGCTCAAAGAGGCATTAGAAACCAGTACAGAGTATGGATTGCAGATCACTCTCACCACAAATTACAGCAAAAAGATTCATTTCTATACCCGGATAAAATATTATGAAAATGATTTCTTTCTGTCTGAAAAAATGGATTTTGCATCCAATTTTCATAACGCCTGCTTTGACGGCGGAGAATCTTTTGACATTGCAAGATATCTGGAGTCCAACACAAATGACGATTCCACTTATGCCGATGTGGATATTCATTCCAATTATAAATTAATTACCTGGGGGAAATTAAATCCCAAAAGATTGACCACACCAGTTCCTACCATCAAGGAAATCAATATAGAGACTGCTGCCATCCAGCAAACTTATTTTGTATCCGCTGAAACCCCTTCTGGTAAGGAAACCTTTCAGGTGAAGGAATTTTATCGGATTCGTTATTCCAGTGGACAAATTTATCTACTATATTTCCGACGTACTATGGAGGCCATGTTTGATCCCAATCTTATCTCTGTGAAAAAAAGTGAATTTAAGATCGGTATTTCCGGTGATGATGATCTGGAAATTAATTCCAGTGATTCCAACAATAAGGTTGCCTTCGTACGCAATGGTTCTCTGTGGTACTATGATATGAAGACAAACAAATTATATGAAGTATTTACTTTTGAAAAGGATTCCAAAGATTATCTGCGTGACTGTTATGATCAGCATGACATTAAGATCCTGAAAGTAGATGATGACGGGAATATGAGTTTCGTGGTATACGGCTATATGAACTGTGGTGATTATGAGGGACGTGTCGGCATCCTGCTCTATGACTACAGTGC
>JAUNIU010000138.1 GCA_030523265.1 Eubacteriales bacterium
ATATAATTTATCCAACAAGGCTTTTGTCTCGATTTCCTGAACCTTTTTTTTCGTAATTTTCGCACGACAAATAAATCCAGGATCTTCCCTGGTGATAGCTCCTTTTTCAATCAGACGTTTGATTACGGTATAGGTAGTATTTTTTTCCCAGCCAATATATTCCTTAATGATTTTTGAAATATCTTTCGCTGCCAGGGCCTTATTGGACCAAAGCAACTCCATGACATTTAACTCCCCTTCGTGTAATCGTATCTCTTTCATAAGTTCTTTTCCTCTTTCTCCTGTCAAAGATTACATATGTGTCTCAGGCTTTCTTTTGTAAAAAAACCAAGCCTGATTACTGCCGAAACAGAATCAGGCATATTTGTATTCTACACACGCGAACAAAAATCGTCAATAGGAAAAGTGCACAATTCGTAAGGTCTACTATTGTATAACTTTCATTCTACTGTTGTAGATCGGTCAAAATTTTCACAAAATATTGTGGTAATGGCGCATCAAACTCAATATATTGATTTCTAGTTGGATGAATCAATCCGAGCGTTTTTGCATGCAAAGTCTGTCCGGTCAGATTCCATGGGCAAATATTTTTGGATAATTTGGCTGGCCCATAAACCGTATCTCCGAGTACCGGATGTCCGATACTGGACATATGTACACGAATCTGATGGGTTCTGCCTGTTTCCAAATGGCATGCAATATAATTCAGTTGATGATTTAAGGGATCCAATACCTGGTAATGTGTAACAGCGGGTTTTCCGTTTGGTACATTGATCGCCATTTTCTTGCGGTCCACAGGGTGTCTGCCAATGCTGCCCTCGATAGTCCCCTGTGGTTCTGTCAGATTATGCAGTACGATGGCATGGTATGTTCTGGTAATGGAGTGTTCCTTTAATTGTTGTGCGATGATCCGATGCGCTATGTCATTTTTACAAGCTACGATAGCTCCTGTGGTATCCTGGTCAATGCGGTGCACAATGCCGGGACGCATCACCCCATTAATCCCCGACAGAGAATCTTTACAATGATACATCAAGGCATTCACAACGGTACCTGTGTAATGACCGGGTGCCGGATGCACTACCATCTGTTTTGGCTTATTGATGACAATAATGTCCTCATCTTCATATAAAATATCCAACGGAATATTCTCGGCTATGATATCCGGTTCTGATAATGGTGGGATACATACCTGTATTACATCCTTCTGACAGGTCTTATATCCTGTTTTGACAGATTTTCCGTTGACGGTTACATTTCCTTCCTTGATATTCTTCTGAATCGCCGATCTGGACCACTCAGACAATTTTTCTGCCAAATATTTATCAATTCGCTGTCCTTCTTCTGCTTCAGAACTAATGCGATATTCTAATATCTCTTTGTCCATATTAACCCTTTCCTTCCAGCCTATTTTTTCGCACGATTGAGAAAAGCAAAATCCTCCTCTTTATAATAAAATAAGATTAAGAGAACAGCCAATGCCACACCAATCACCACATAACAATCTGCCACATTAAAGACAGGGAAATTGATCACATAAAAATAAAAGAAATCAACCACAAATTGTCTGCCGATACGGTCAATCATATTACCCACCGCTCCGGCGGCGATGCATAAAATAGTTATCTGCATGGGAATGTATTTGCGCTGTACAGGAGTTTTATAATACAGACCTGCTAATAATAGCAATATCCCTACCGTAATCAATAACAACAGGATCTGCTGACCTTGAAAGATCCCAAAAGCAGCACCACGGTTTTCCAGATATTCTAATCGAAAAATCCCAGGTATTATCTCCACCCCTGTTGTGTCTTTTAGGTGATGAATGGCAATATATTTCGTATATTGATCCAATATCACCAAAATAAAGAAACCTACGATACCCAAACCATATTTTTTCATGTCGCTTACGATCCCTCCTAAATCCTATATTATCGAGAACAAAGTGGGCAAGCCCACTTCAACTCCCAGTCAGCAGAGCTGATCCCATTCGATAAAAAAGAGTTGGCACATAATCGGCCAACTCTGGAAGATTTTCCTATCTCACCATTTACTACTGTAACACAACTTCCAATGCCTGTCTCATTTCTTCATCTGTCACATCATCCTTCATAATAGCATGTCCCATACTCTCCAACAAGATGAAACGAATCTGTCCGGCATTCATCTTTTTATCACTTTTGGAAACACGGATCACATCTTCTGTCTGTAATCCAGATACCTGAACTGGTAACTGCAGCGTCTGAATGGATTCTTTGATTTTATCATAATCCTCCTGTGTAATGTAGCCACGCTGCAACGATACATAAGCCGCTGTCACCATTCCCACCGAAACACATTCTCCGTGTAGCATTTGAAAATCCATAAGTTTTTCAATCGCATGTCCCAATGTATGACCAAAGTTAAGCAAAGCTCTTTCTCCCTTTTCCTTGGGATCATTTTCCACCACCATACGCTTAATTTGACAACTGCCATAGACAATGGATTCCAGTGCTTCCAGATCCCTTTCGTTTAATGCGGTCAGATTCTCCTCAATCAGACGGAAATATTGCATATCTTTGATTAATCCATGTTTAATAATCTCACCAAACCCGGAGAAATACTGTTCGTTAGTCAATGTTTGCAACGTTGCCAGATTCATATATACGGCAGATGGCTGATGAAATGCGCCAATCATATTCTTATATCCACGGAAATCAACACCAGTCTTACCGCCAACACTACTATCCACCATAGCCAGCAAAGAGGTCGGCAACTGTACAACACGGATTCCGCGCAGATACGTAGCAGCCGCATATCCAGTCATATCTCCTACTACTCCACCGCCTAATGCCAGCAAAAGGTCTTTGCGATCAAAATGGGCTTTAATTAATTCTTCATATAAATCTTCCACCACATCCAATGTTTTGGACTGCTCCCCTGCCGGAAACGTAAATGTCATGGCATACGATGCCGTTTCCTGGGCGATTGCAAGAACCTCTTCGGCATAATGCGGTGCTACATGGCTGTCTGTCACAATACAAATCTTATGATCACTTACATCCAGCTTCTCTAATACACTCGCCAAGCCAGAATAATCTTTCTCAATGGATATGTCATATAATGGCATACCTTTGTCGTGAACTGTTATCAATTTACTCATGCTTTTCCTTTGCTCTTTCCCTATTCCGGATCAATGAAATTGAACGGATTAATATCAATAATATTATCGTTTGCTGTTGTCTGTTTTTCTACGACTGGTTCCACCGGAGTCTCACTGATCGAGGAATCAAACATATTTCCCGGTTCTAAAAATGCATCCGAAATAATGCCATTGGTAGATGGCTCTGATGGTGCCTGCTCTACTGGTGTTTCCTGTGGAAAATCAGATCCAGGTTCCATAAATGGAGACATATCTGCCATGGTATCCATAGGATCTACTCCGATCAAGCCATTCGTGGATACCGGCTGCTCTGTCACAGGCGCTGTTTCTGCTGCTGCAGGTTCTACCATTGGAATATCCATCATCGGCATTTCCATCGACGATGCCACACCGGATGGGTCAGCGGTCTGGTTATCCAGGGAAGGAACTACGGAAAGAGGCACCTCCATTGACGGTGTCTCCATCATAGGAATATCCGTGGCTGGAGTTTCTGCCGCAGGTACGGATGTGATCGGGATTTCCATCGCTGGCATATCAAACGCCGGCATCACAGACGCATCCGCTGCTGGTGCTGCCGGAATATCTGTCGGAGATTCAAAGTTAAGTGGTGCCTCCATGGCTGGCGATTCCACTGCCGGTGTATCATCCACCGGAGATACAAAATCGAGCGTTGGCTCCACGGATGGCGTCTCTGCCACAGGTGTATCCACTGCCGGAATGTCCGCTGGAGATTCAAAACCAAGCGGTACTTCCGGTGATGGTGTCTCTTTCACCGATGCATCTTCAGAAGACGTGACCGGTACATCTATAGATGGGGATGCTGCCGCGGCAGTATCCTGCTCTGGACTGATAAAGGATTCCGTGCTAATTGGCACATTGATTGATCCCAGGTCAACGGCAAAAGAAGAAGTATCTGCCTCTGTATGTACCTCCGTCTCTTCTCCGATCGAAGAACTGATATTGATATCAATGGTCGGGGTACTATTCACCAGGATATCCAGAGTCGGCGATGTCACATCGGCCGATGCAGCCTCTTCATCCTCTTGCGGCGATGTAAAAGGCTCGATACTGGAAGTAACTGGTATGGAAATAGAAGTGAAACTCTCCTCATCCATTGACACCTCTTCCACTTTTGGTGGCTCTGCCGGCTCTTCCTCCGGAGGTTCCACAAAAGGTGCCGGAGATCCAATGTTAATCGGAATAACACCCGGATTATCCATCACACTATCGGCACTGGGTGCTTCATTCATTAATTCATCCAACTCCGGTACAAAGATGGAAAAACTTTCACTATCCAGCATTTCAATCTGTGCTTCGGCTAATTTCTTAAATTGTAAACGATAATTTTCATAGCTTTGCACCAGTTTTCGGACATGATTTCTGGTTTCCTCTAATTCCCGGTTTGCTTTCGCTTTGGTGACTTCTGCCTGTGCCTGTGCTTCCGCGCGCAGTGCATCTATCTCTGCTTTTGTCTCCCGGGACAAGGCTTCTGCCTTGGCAGAGGCCTCTGACATCATAGAATCTGCCTGGGATTTGGCAGCCTCCTGCGTTTCAGAAGATGTCTTTTCTGCCAGAACCAATGCTTTTTGCAAAGTTCCTTCCATCTTTTTATAATACTGAATCCCCTCACTTAAGGATGTGATCTTTTCCTGTAATGTGCGGTTTTCATTATACATTTCTTCATAGCTTGCTATAATTTCTTCCAAAAAATCATCCGTATCTTTTTTGTCATATCCTCCCATTTTTGGCTTTAATTGACGATTGCGAATATCAATTGGTGTCAACATAACTCATACCTCCTATATGTATTGTTTGACGATGATTTGGTATCGTCCTTTTTTGGAAACGGAACCTGCATAACAAAAAAGGTATTTCCCATGCCCACGGATCGATAAAACATCTCCATCCTGTAAAAGCTTTGCATTTTCCGTACAACACCTTCCGTTCAGGTATATATTTCCATCCCGAATCAATTGTAACCCCTGTGTTCTGGAAGTGCGTATTGCCACGGATAAAACCGCATCCAGGCGCAACGATGAAACACTTCCGGAAATATCTTTATATTGTGGCGTCCAGTGAAGCGATTGTGCGTCAACCTGCTCCGGGACAACTGTTGTATGGCGAATCCGGTTTAGTTGCAATAATAGTTCTGCCTTATTTTGTTTACAAAATACATATGCCACCACCGCTCCGGCAGCCTCATGCCGAACAACGATATCGCCAATCTGATCCCGCTCTATCCCCAATCCCATCACGGTCCCCAAATAATCCCGATGGGTAAGGTCTTCGCTAAATCTATGGTTTGCCGGTGTGATCCGTATGCAGCAAAGCGGATAAAGCGAAGCATCTGGTTGCGGAAAACCGGGTTCTGGCAAGAAACATAACATTGTCCGCTCCGCATCCGGATATCCGCCATAAGCAGTGATCGGATACGCTTCAGATGGCAGAGAAGGAAATTGTTCTGCCACTGCCTGATACGCCAGATCTCGTTCAGACAATCCGACGAAATCACTGTAAAAAGGGATTCCGCGCTGATATGCCATACGACATAGATCCTGAAAACGCTTTCGCTTGATTTGCTCTTCTTTTGAACGCTGCATAAGTTCACCTCTGGCATAAACTTAAAATTCCCGGTTTAAGGTAGGAATGTTAAATCCCTCACTCTCTGCCATATTTTTGATATAATCGCCAGAGATATCTATGTTTTGTGGCGAAAATACGAAAATATAACGGGAAACCTGACGCATATTACCGGAGATCGAAAAGATACAACCCGAAATAAAGTCCATGATTCGCTGTGCCTCCATAATATCAATCCCTTCCAGATTGACAATCACCGGCTGGCCATCCATGAGTACCTCACATACCTGTTGTGATTCTCCAAAATTAGCAGGCTTTACGATACATACTTCTAGGCCATTTGGAGCAGTCCGGATCGGTACCACTTTGTTGGAAGAAGTCCGAAATGAAGTGCGCTTGGAAACCGCCGGTGCTTCCTCTTCATAGGATCGGTAGCTTTCCTCTTTCACCGCACGTTTCTCCTCTTTACGCTGTTCTTTTTCCAGGCGACGCTCTTCACGACGACGGTTCTTTTCGTCTTCGAGATCATCATAATCATCATAGAAATCATCATCGTAATCCTCATCTCCGGGACTTAACTTTAACCATCCTAACATCTTGTCTACTGCGTTTGCCATCTTTAACCTCCTTGATGTATATCTTACATCATTCTATTTTGCTGGATCTGAATCTCTGCCACAGATGGAAAACATTTACAGATGCATCCATCCCAAAGCATCCTCTCAGATCGAATAATCTCTTTCTCCAAATATGCCGGTTCCCACTCTGACATGAGTTGCACCTTCTTCTACCGCAACTTCATAATCACCTGTCATTCCCATCGAAAGAACATTCATATCAACATTATCAATGTTTTTACTGGCAATGTCAACTGACAATTTTTTTAATTGCCGGAAAATCCCACGGTTTTCTTCTGGATCTTCCACATAAGGGGCAATGGTCATCAGACCACAGACATGAATATGGGATAACTTCGCGATATCACGGATTAATTGCTCTGTTTCCTCCAGTTTCAGTCCAAATTTGGAGGACTCCTGTGCCACGTTTACTTCTATTAAAATGTCAGACACCACATCCTTCTTGGCACTCTCTTTCTCTATCGCCTCTGCCAGATGCAGAGAATCCACCGAATGAATCAGACAGGCTCTGCCCACCACATATTTCACTTTGTTGGTCTGCAAGTGTCCAATAAAATGCCATTTGATATCTTTCGGCAGCGTTTCCTCTTTTTCTTTCATTTCCTGTGCCTTGTTTTCACCAAATTCCTTTTTCCCTGCTTCCATGGCTTCCACAATCAATGCAACCGGCTTGGTTTTGCTGACAGCGATCAGTGTGACATCCTTTGGATCACGGCCGCTACGCATACAAGCAGCATCAATCTTTTGCTGTACCCTGATCAAATTTTCCTTTACCATTTTAGAGATC
>JAUNIU010000139.1:0-281 GCA_030523265.1 Eubacteriales bacterium
ATTAATTGAAAATAAAGATTTAGAATTATTAAAAAAAATATTTGATTTTTTTGAGGATGTAGTTAGGGGTGATGATTTGCATTTAAAAAATATTCTTACAATTACAGTATTGGAAATGCTTGGAAATGATATAAAAATATTAGAGATTGCAAAAAAATATATGGGTCCCCAAACTACTTTGCTTCAAAAAAAAGCTGATAAAGATTTGGGGAGAAGATAAGTCAAAGATTTTTTGAACTTACGGGATGACAAAGATGAATGATCGCTTTTGTGATATAAAC
>JAUNIU010000139.1:291-7055 GCA_030523265.1 Eubacteriales bacterium
GATGTAGAGTGAAATTTGATATTGATAAACTAAATAAATATTATGAGAATGGAGATATGAAAAAATTGAAATCTCTTGCTTATACATATTGCAGTGAAGTGACATACTTGAAAGAAGATGATTATAAAGAACTGAACTTATTGTTAATCACAATTGTAGAAAAGATATTTGATATAGAAGCTAGAGATGTTCAAGCAGCTGGTACAATGAAAGTTTATGCACAAGGTTGCATAAGAAATCGTTATAGTGAAAGGAGGAAATGAAATATGAAGCAAAGTAATAAAATATGTATCCTATCTCTGCTTTGTCTGTTGCTGACCATAACAGCACATAGCAGGATTGCCAATGCCTCTGTCACCAAGGCATCCCTAATGCAGCAAATTCAGGCAGAGACCAAGGAAGAAATTTCCAGAACATATTATACGGATTTTGATGGAGACGGACAAAAGGAATTGTTTGCCATCACAGGAGACGAGAAAGATTCTAATCAGATCTGGTTTGCCAGTGGCAAACAGGTCAAATGCCTATACAAAGGTGATTTTTCTGTATATCCCCATTCGGATGGGACATATAAAGGTTCCAATGGAATATGTAAGGTGAGTAAGAAGCAGAAGATACTGGTGTTGGAATTAGGTGGCTGGGGGAGTGGTTCTATATCCGCCTGTTATTATGTGAAGTCAGGCAAGGTGCACCAGGTAAAATATACCGGGGAAGGACTGACGCAACTATCGGGAAAGGAGTTTTTCATAGCACCCAGTGCTTTCGATTGGGACTGTACGGAGGGTTTGTGGACGGGACATACCTGGAAGCACTATTATCTGAAATGGACGGGAACGAAGTTTCGGGAATACAAGGGGAAGAAAATTTCGTTGAAGAAATTAAAAAAATACCGGGGTTCCCGTCGCTATCTGAAACAGATTCAGAATTTGGGATATCAGGTGGATTCTATTTATAAACGGGAAAACGGTATTATCAATATAAATATTCATGTAAAGACAAAAAGTGGTAAGGTATGTGAAAATGTAAATTTACGGAAAAAAGGAAATAAGATAAAATTAATCGTTTATAATCCGAAAGGAAAGGATATTATTGCCAAATCCAGTTTTGGAGGGATCTACAAGTCGAAAGGTTTAGATAAACGCTTGGCGAAATGGTTTCGTTAAAAGTCAACTTTCTACTTATTAAATGTTTGCTTTTTAAAATGATTGGTGCTATTATAAGCTGTGCGCTAAATATTATTGACAGAATGTCGTCCGAAGGGACGAGAACACAAGGAGGCGTAATGCTTATGAAATTCATGAAAAAGTTGGTATGGGTTATGAGTCTGCTCATATGTGCGGTGATGGCAACTCCTTCGCTGGCATCTGCAGCAGAGGAAGCGGAAAGCCTGGGAAGTCATTTGTCCCTGGTGTATTGTATTCCGTTTGCAGGAATGTTACTTTGTATCGCACTTTGCCCATTGGTGGTGGGAGAATGGTGGGAAAAGTGGAAACCAGCCGTTGTGATATTCTGGTCAGTGGCATTTTTATTACCATTTGCGATATTTATTGGCTTTGGTACCGCATGGGAGCAGTTGTTGGAGGCAATCATTGGTGATTATCTGACATTTATCGTATTGTTGTTTGGCTTATTTTGTGTCGCCGGCAATATATCGCTGGAGGGCAGTTTGGTGGGCAAACCAAAAGTCAATGTAGTCATGTTGTTGATAGGCACTTTATTATCCAGTTGGATCGGTACGACAGGTGCCAGTATGGTTATGATTCGTCCATTGATTCGGGCGAATGCATGGCGGAGACGTAAGGTACAGGTAATTGTGTTCTTCATTTTCCTGGTATCCAATATCGGTGGATGTCTGACGCCAGTAGGTGATCCGCCATTGTTAATGGGATTTAATAACGGAGTGGATTTCTTTTGGAGTTTGAATCTTTTACCGGTAATGTTGACAAATGTAGTGTTACTGTTGTTCCTGTTATTTATTCTTGACAACCGGGCATATAAAAAGGATCTGGCAGAGGGGCTTCACCCGGACCAGAGTGAGAAGAAGCAGCCATTGCATCTCAATGGAGCACACAATATTATCTTTCTGGTGATGATCGTAGGAGCGGTTATCCTCAGTGGTGTATTGCCAAAGTCTGTTCCGCTTTTTGCAAAGTCTATCCATTTTTATGGTGAGGTTGGATTAAGTTATGCTGCGGTATTAGAAATTGTCCTGATTCTGCTGGCAGCATGGTTGTCGTTCAAGACTACAAAGAAAAAAGTGCGTGAGGCAAATCACTTTACATGGGATGCGATATCGGAAGTGGCAGTCCTGTTCGTGGGTATCTTTATCACTATGATACCGGCATTACTGGTCTTGAAGGCGAAGGGCGCTTCTCTGGGCATCACACAACCATGGCAGTTTTTCTGGCTCACTGGTTTCTTGTCCAGCTTTTTGGACAACACGCCGACGTATCTGGTTTTCTTTACCACGGCGGTTCATTCCAGTCTGGCAGGTGCCGATATGATTCAGGTGGTTGGCGGTGCATTGCCTAAGATTTTCCTGATGGCGATCTCCTGTGGTGCGGTGTTTATGGGAGCAAACACATATATTGGTAATGCTCCAAACTTCATGGTGCGTTCTATCGCCGAGGAAAATGGAATCAAGATGCCATCCTTCTTTGGATATATGGTGTGGTCTATTAGCTGTCTGATTCCGGTATTTCTGATCGATATGCTGATCTTTTTCATCTTTTAGGATATAAGGGAAAAGCCCGGGGAACTTATGGTTTCCTGGGCTTTTGTTGTTGTATGGTATGTAAATGCCTGTAGTCAAAGTGGTGCTTGGTACAAACAAGCGATAAGAATATCAAGTGCTGGTGTTACCTCATTGGCTTTGCCCAAATGACCGGTTCATACAGTTTCTTGATCTGGTGAACCACCATGTCCGGCTGATCCGGCTGGATCGTATAGTCATATTTTCCTTCCACGCTTCCAAAGGTAATTGTATGATTGCATTTCAGCGAGGATTGGAGATAGTGCATCATCAATTCTCGCCGGGCGTTGCGGTTATAGATCTTGATATAGGAATATCCCGGATAATCTTCGGACGGATAATGCAGTATCTTAAGCCGGTTGGTATAGCGTTGTTCTTCTAAAGCGTGAAACAGGTTTTCTACGGCATCCGTCTCATCGATCAGCATCAGATAGATACAGGGGGTACTCTCTGGTAATTCCGCATGAATATAATTGCGGTAAGGAGAAGAGGATAGTTTGTGATAAATCTGCTGTTCTGCCGCGTTCTTGAGTTCTTCATGATAGATCACCAGGCAATCCTCAAGGATGGTATTAATGAAACAGTGAAATCCTCTGGCGCGTATGAAATGGATCAGATCTTTTGCCAGAGAATAGGAGATGGTGTAAGCCCGCAAATATTTGTGGGCGTCCATATCATATAATACAGCTCCATCCATGGCAATCACTGGCAATTTCAGATGCACATCCTTCATGGTGTCTATGATATCTGCGGGGGTACGCATAGTGGAGACAGTGAAATTGGCGCCTTCGGATATGATCCGGTTTAATTCGACTTTACTGTAAGGGGATAATTTGCCCTCATCAAATAATAGGGTGTCATCCAGACCGGAGATGAAGAGCAGATCGCTGCGCCTGCGTCTTGGCAATCTGGCAGAATTTACCAAAATACCAATCAGAATGCCGATCAGCGTGTCGCAGACACGATTCCATACAAAGAGATAGGGATTGGCATCGGCACTATGTATCACCACGATGCTTAGAAAAACCACACATGAGAAATAGGCGGCATCCTTTTTGTTCAGCAATACGGTGGAATAGATGATTGGTATAATAAAAAGGGAGATGAGTGCATATTGTATCAGATCATATTTGGGGGCGTCGTGAAAGATATAGAAATTTAATAATAATACGATCAATCCAAATAATGCTCCGACGAATGTTCCGACCGTGCGTTGCAGTGCTTTTTTCAGGCTGGTATCCACATATGGCTGGATACACCATAATACGGCAAGTTGTGAATAAAACACAATGCCCTGTCTGCCACGCAACAGGTAGACCAGATAACATAGAAACACCGCAATGCTGGATTTGACAATGCGCATCCCGATGGGTGGCAGGTGCGGTGAAGATTCCTTCATGTCAACTCTCCTTTCCGGATGAGATTATCGAGTGTACGGTGTATCAGTTTATTATATAGATGAAAAAAACACTTTGTCAATAGTGGGCATTATGGTATAATATATGTTACGAGCATTTAATTGGAGTGGCATGTCTTTGCTTGGCAGACTTTCCATACTGGAAGTATTCTGCGCAAAGTTTGGATAGGCTGTTGAATTATTTCAAAATGTATAATTGAGGAGGGCCCTTATTATGAGCGAGACAAAAAACAAACAAACAAAAAAGAAGAAAAAGGGATTGTGGGTACCATTGACTGTGAGAATCATGGTGGTAGCACTGTTGCCTATGCTGGTATTGGCGATCGTGTTGACGATCGTGGGAAAACGAAGCATTCGTGAGGGAATGCAGGAAGAGATCATCGAGACATTAAAATCTGTCACCATCGCTATGGAAGGTGCAGCAGATTCCTTGGATTCCGGTGACTATACATTGGATGAAGATAATAATTTGTTCAAAGGAGAATATAATATTTCCCAGCATGAGGAAATGTTAGATAAACTGGTGGGGGATTCGGATACGGACATTACTTTCTTTTATGATAAGACACGCCGTGCGACTACTCTGGTTGATGCAAAGTCCGGAGAACGTATTTTGGGGACAGATGCCAATGACGAAGTCTATAATAAAGTGGTCAAGGAGGGAAAGGCGATGTCTGCCACCGATCTGACCATCAACGGTGAGCATTATTATGCATATTATGCACCGATGAAGAATGCGGATGGAACTGTGGTAGGTATGTATTTTGCCGGTGCACCAGTGACAGAGTTTAGTGCATACATAGCCAGAAAAGTGGGTCTGTTTACAGGAGTAGCTACAGGTGTAGGTGTGATTGCCTTGATCGTGGTAGTCCTGATGGTTGCGCCGATTCGGAAAGGAATTGTGGCGACAGGCAAGGCGATTCGTGCATTAGCAGAAGGTGATTTGGTTTCTTCGTTGGATTCTTCCGCATTAAAACGCCATGACGAACTGGGAGATATGGCGCGTGAGACCAAGATCTTAAAAGAGGAATTGGTAAAGATTTTATCGAAAGTACATGAATGCTCTGATATGTTATTAAAAGCAGGTAATGAATTAAACGATATGGCATCCCAGACCAGTTCCACAGCGGATGAGATCAGTCAGGCAGTGGAGGATATTTCTAAGGGAGCGGTATCCCAGGCAGATGAGATCGAATCTGTATCCGGCAATATCATGGAAATGGGGGAGGTAATCGCCAAGATTGTGAATGGAGTGGCTGTATTGGATTCCACATCCGGTCAGATGGAAATGAGCCGCAGTTCTGCGATGAATATCGTGGACGATTTGTCCCAATCGAACCAGAAAACCCAGGATGCGATTGCAAAAATCGGAGAGCAGGTTAAGACCACGAATGAGTCAGCAAACAAGATCAGTGAGGCGATCCAAATTATTGCTTCCATCGCCGAGGAAACGAACCTGTTGTCATTAAATGCGTCTATTGAGGCTGCCAGAGCCGGAGAGCAGGGCAAAGGCTTTGCAGTAGTGGCAAACCAGATACAGAAATTGGCAGAGCAATCGAATGAGTCTTCACAGAAGATCGCGGAGATTATCGTTCAATTATTGCAGGATTCCAATAAGACGGTGGATGTCATGCAGGAAGTAAAGCAAATTATACATGAAGAATCTGATAAATTAGCACAGACCAGAGCTGAATTTGGTAATGTCAGCAAGGGCATCGAGCAGTCCAGAGAAGAGACGGATGGTATCAAGGGTCAGACGGCAGTCTGCGATGATTCACGAAAGAGTGTTGTGGATACGATCTCGAACTTGTCTGCAATTTCGGAGGAAAATGCTGCATCGACACAGCAGACCACTGCTTCTATGCAGGAATTAAATGCTACAATTAATTTGTTGGCGGAGTCTGCCAATGATCTGACAAAACTTTCTGAAGATCTGGATCAGGAAATCAAGTTTTTCCGTATATAATAAAGGAGTCAATTGCGCCTGTGTGATGCAGGCGCCAAGTGCTGTTTAGACATCAGATGGCTATTTGTGTCGAGAACGTCACAAATAAGTCCTTATCCGACAAGAGAAACTGCATTCGCTGCTTCCTCTTGCGGTTCCTCGAACGTAAACGTTCTCGGAATGGAGATTAATATGATATTTGATACACATGCACATTATAGTGATGGGCGGTTTGCACAGGACCGCGAAACCATTTTGTCCGAAATGATGGACAGGGGTGTGGGAAATATTGTGGAGGTAGGTGCCGGTGTGGAGTCTACGAAGGATGCGTTGGTGCTGGCACATCAGTATGATTTTATCTATGCAGCAGTGGGGATTCATCCAGAAGAGGTGGAAAGTCTGGATGAATCGCATATGGACTGGTTGAAGGAATTGTCACAGGACGATAAGGTAGTGGCAATGGGAGAGATCGGTTTGGACTATTATTATGATGAACCGCCGAGAGAAATCCAACGATATTGGTTCATGCGACAATTACAGATAGCGGCAGAGGCTGGGATGCCGGTGATCATTCACAGTAGAGATGCAGCACAGGATACTCTGGAAGTTATGCAAGAACATTGTGATTGGGAAAACGGTGGAGTGATCCA
>JAUNIU010000140.1 GCA_030523265.1 Eubacteriales bacterium
TCAATACGCTGTTGGAGATGGCAGAGTATAAAGAAGTGGGATCATGTAAGTTGTTGGTGGCAGCAGGATGTCTGGCACAGCGCTATCATGCAGAAATACAGGAAGAGATTCCAGAGGTGGATGTGATCGTGGGTACCATGGGGTATGAAACCCTGGTGGAGACCCTTCGGGAAGCATTGCTGCAAAAACAGGGTGTTGTAACGTGTCTAGAGGACATTAATTATTTGCCGGAGCCACTGACGGATCGCGACAGTATGTCTGGAGGATATTTTGCCTATCTCAAGATCGCGGAGGGCTGTGATAAGCACTGTACCTACTGTGTGATACCGAGAGTGCGTGGTAATTATCGCAGTGTGCCGATGGATAATCTGGTGGCGCAGGCAAAACATCTTGTGGACGGTGGTGCCAGAGAACTGATTCTGGTAGCACAGGAAACCACATTGTATGGCACGGATTTGTATGGTAAGAAAAGTCTTCCTGAGCTGTTGAGACAGCTTTCGGATATCGAAGAATTGCGCTGGATTCGTATCTTATATTGTTATCCCGAAGAGATTACGGACGAGCTGATACAGACCATCAAAGTACTGCCAAAGGTGTGCAATTATCTGGATATCCCGATTCAGCATGGATCGGATGCAGTATTGCGCCGTATGGGCAGGCGGACAAACCGGCAGGAGATTACCGACAGGATCCATCGGCTGCGGCAGGAAATTCCAGATATTGTATTGAGAACCACGCTGATTACCGGATTCCCGGGAGAGACAGAGGAAGACTTTGCGCAGATGTGCTCCTTTGTGCAGGAAATGCAGTTTGACCGATTGGGGGTCTTTACCTATTCTCAGGAGGAGGATACCCCGGCAGCAGAAATGCCGGATCAGATATCGGAGGAGATTAAGAGTAGCAGACGGGATGAGATTATGGCGATACAGCAGCAGATCGCCTTTGCCAAGAGTGAGTCACATATCGGGGAGGTTCTGGATGTGATGGTGGAGGGCAGACTGCCGGAAGAAGATGTCTACATCACCCGGACCTATATGGATGCGCCGGATGTGGATGGTTACGTCTTTGTTTCCACAGACTGGAATCTGATGTCAGGAGATTTTTTGCAGGTGAGGATTATCGGTGCCGATGCCTATGATCTGATCGGGGAAGTGGTGGAGACAGAGTGACGCAAAGAAAAATAAGAAAGGAAAATGCAAAATATGAATTTACCGAATAAAATTACGATGCTTCGTGTGGTTATGATTCCATTTTTTGTAGTAGCGATGTTAGTAGACACGATACCATATCACAATTATATTGCAGTGGCAATCTTCATCATTGCCAGTCTGACGGATACGCTGGATGGCTATATTGCCCGTAAATACAATTTAATTTCTAATTTTGGAAAGTTTATGGACCCTCTGGCAGATAAACTGTTGGTCAGTTCCGCATTAATCTGTTTTGTGGGATTGGGTTCCATGCCTGCCTGGGTGGTCATCGTAATCATCAGCCGCGAATTTATCATCAGTGGATTTCGTCTGGTGGCTTCCGATGCCGGGGTGGTCATCGCTGCCAGTTGGTGGGGTAAGAGCAAGACGGTATCCCAGATGGTCATGTCGATCCTGTTAATCGTTAATTTCAGTGGTACAGTCATTGATCTCATTGAGCAGATAATGATCTATCTGTCACTGGTCTTGACGGTGATTTCGCTGGTGGATTATCTGGCGAAGAATTGGAAGGTTATGAACGATGGAAATATGTGATAGACAAGAGATCGAGGAAAGACAAAAGATGGATGCGACTGCCAAGAGACTGGTGACAGAGTTACAACAGCAGGGATTGCATGTATCTACAGCGGAATCTTGTACCGGCGGTATGATTGCAGCCGGGATCGTAGATGTGGCGGGAGCGTCTAATGTATTTGAAGAGGGGTATGTCACCTATTCCAACCGTGTGAAACAGAAGGTATTGGGCGTGAGGCAGGAAACTTTAGACGAGTATACGGTTGTCAGCCATCAGACCGCAGCCGAGATGGCTGTGGGGGCACAGGAGAAATCCGGAGCAGATCTGACCATATCGGTTACGGGATATGCAGGTCCCGGAGCCGGAGAAGATGGGACGCCAGCCGGAACCATTTATATCGGAACCTGGTATGCAGGTCAGGTACAGACGAGACAGTATCAGTTTCTTGGGGACCGGGGTTCCTGTCGCAGACAGGCTGTGATAGCAGCGTTGGAATTTGCTTTGGAAAGGATCAGATATTGTGAGTAAAGTGATCGTGGTGGGCGGTGGAGCGGCTGGAATGATGGCAGCCATCGCGGCGGCAGATGTGGGACATCAGGTGGTCCTCGTTGAGAAAAATGAAAAGCTGGGTAAAAAGGTTTACATTACGGGCAAAGGGCGATGTAATATTACCAATGACAGTGATGTCGAGAATCTATTAGCGCATGTAGTGTCCAATCCTAAGTTTTTATATAGTGCATTTTATTCTTTTGACAGCAGCCGGATGATGGATTTTTTGGAGATGGAAGGGTTAGCCCTGAAAACGGAACGGGGGAATCGTGTGTTTCCGGCTTCTGATAAATCTTCCGATGTGATAAGGACGTTGCAGAATGCGTTGAGAAAACGTCGGGTTGACATTCGCTTGCAGACGGAAGTGACAAAAGTATTGGCGCGGGAAGATCAGATCATCGGGGTGGAAGTTGCATGCCAGGGAGAGAAGCATACTTTGTCCGGTGATGCGGTGATCGTGGCAACCGGAGGGATTTCCTATCCATCCACCGGGTCAATGGGTGACGGGTATCGGTTTGCGAAACAGACAGGGCATATGGTGACGGCATGTTATCCGGCACTGGTGCCCATTAATGTAAAAGAAGGGTATTGCAAAGAATTACAGGGGTTATCTCTGCGCAATGTGACACTGAAAGCCTTTTTGGAGGGGAAGTGTCTTTTTGAAGAACAGGGAGAGATGCTCTTTACCCATTTTGGCATCAGTGGTCCTTTGGTGCTGTCTGCCAGCAGTGTATTAGGCGGCAGGAATTTTAAGGATTTACATATGGAGATTGACTTAAAGCCGGCATTGGATGAGGAACAACTGGACGACCGGATATTACGGGATTTCGGAGAGTTAAAGAACAGTTATTTCAAAAACAGTTTGTCAAAGCTGCTTCCGGCAAAGATGATTCCGGTTATGGTGGCACTGTCGCAGATTGATCCAGAGAAGCCGGTGCATGAGGTAACCAGACAGGAGAGGCGGCATTTGTTGAAATTATGCAAGGGTTTTCCATTGACACCGGAGGGGCTGCGTGGTTATAATGAGGCAATCATTACCAAGGGTGGTGTCTCTGTCAAAGAGATCAATCCTGCCACCATGGAGTCAAAGCGTTGCAAAAGACTTTTCTTTGCGGGGGAAGTGTTGGATCTGGATGCTGTCACTGGAGGGTATAACTTACAGATTGCCTGGTCAACAGGCTACTTAGCAGGCATTTCCATTGAGTGATCTGCTGTTTTGCTCAATGTCGGAAATAAATTTATAGAATGAAGGAGAGAGAACTATGCACAATATTGCGATTGATGGACCAGCCGGGGCTGGCAAGAGTACCATTGCGAAAGAAGTGGCGAAGAAACTGGACTTTATTTATGTGGATACTGGTGCGATGTACCGTGCAATGGCATTATATTTCCTGCGCCAGGGAATTGCAGCCGAGGAGGAGGAAAAGATAGCCGCAGCCTGTGACGATGTACAGGTGTCGATTGCTTATGAAGGGGGAGAACAGCAGGTATTATTGGGAGAGGAAAATGTCAATGACTTCATCCGTACAGAAGAAGTCAGCATGATGACCTCTAATATATCCAAATATGCCGCTGTGCGGGAGAAACTCTTACATCTGCAACGAGAATTGGCAGCTACACAGAATGTAGTTATGGATGGACGCGACATTGGGACCTGTGTTTTGCCACATGCGGATGTCAAGATCTATCTGACGGCTTCCGCGGCAGAACGTGCCAGAAGACGGTATAAGGAGCTGATTGATCGGGGCGGAGATTGTGATCTGGATCAGATCGAGAAGGATATTATTGCCCGGGATGAACAGGATATGAACCGCAAGATTTCGCCACTTTGTCAGGCGGCAGATGCTGTGTTTGTAGATTCCTCTAATCTCACCATCGAGCAGGTGGTGGCAGAAATCATCGGAATCTATGGCGAGAAGACGTATTAACTTGTAAAGTGTTAGAGGGGATGCAGATATGGAAGTAACATTAGCAAAGAGCGCCGGATTTTGTTTTGGTGTAAAACGCGCTGTGGATATGGTATACCAGGAGTCTGAGAAGCCGCAGAAGGTTTATACATTGGGCCCCATCATTCATAACGAGCAGGTGGTGGCTGATCTGGAGGCGAAAGGTGTCCGTGTCTTAAAGGAAGATCTCTCTGATCTGAGGGAGGGAGAGGAAGCGACGGTGATTATTCGATCCCATGGGATTAGTAAGCAGCTTTATGAGGCGTTGGAGAAAAAGGGTGTGACCATCGTGGATGCCACCTGCCCGTTTGTGTCCAAGATCCACCGTATCGTACAGGAACAGCATCAGGCGGGACATCAGATTGTGATCGTGGGCAATGAAAACCACCCGGAAGTGGAAGGAATCAACGGTTGGTGTGATCATGCGGCTACGGTGATCGGCACTCTGGATCAGGCGGAAAAATGTACTCTGGATGCTTCCCGAAAGGTCTGCATTGTTTCCCAGACGACATTTAATTACAAGAAATTTAAAGATATAGTTGATATTTTTTTGAAAAAGAGTTATGATATAAATGTTATGAATACAATTTGCAACGCTACCGAAGAACGTCAGACGGAAGCATCTGTGATTGCAGGTGCGTCTGAGGCAATGATAGTGATAGGTGGAAAACATAGTTCAAACACTCGGAAGCTGTATGAGATATGCAGTCAGGAGTGCCCGAACACACATTTTATACAGACACTTGATGACTTGGATTTGAATGCTTTTCGATCCATTCGTAGCGTGGGTATTACTGCTGGGGCCTCGACCCCAAATACTATTATTAAGGAGGTTCAATCATATGTCAGAAGTGAACAATGAATTTGAACAGTTATTGGAAGAATCATTAGTAACAATCCACAACGGAGAGATTGTAGAAGGGACAGTCATCAGCGTGAAGGAAGATGAGATCGTGCTGAACATTGGGTATAAGGCAGATGGTATCATCACCAGAAACGAGTATATTAACCTGAGCGGTATCGACTTGAGAGAAGTGGTGAAAGAAGGCGATACTATGAATGCCAAGGTTTTGAAAGTAAACGACGGTGAAGGACAGGTTTTACTTACTTATAAGAGACTGGCAATGGAGAAGAGCAACGAGCGCATCAAGGAAGCGTTTGAGAATAAGGAAGTATTAAAAGCAACGGTGGCAACTGTGCTTTCCGGTGGTTTGAGTGTGGTTGTGGATGAGACAAAAGTCTTTATTCCGGCAAGTCTGGTATCCGATACTTATGAGAAAGATCTCTCAAAGTATGCAGGTCAGGAAATCGAATTTGTAATCAGTGAGTTTAATCCTAAGAAGAGAAGAATTATTGGTGATAGAAAGCAGTTATTAGTAGCCGAGAAGAAGAAACTCCAGGAAGAGTTGTTCGCTAGAATTAACGTGGGCGATACCGTAGAGGGTACGGTTAAGAACCTGACAGATTTCGGTGCATTTATCGATCTGGGTGGTGCAGATGGTCTGCTTCATATCTCTGAGATGTCATGGGGCCGTGTGGAGAATCCTAAGAAAGTCTTTAACGTGGGCGATACCACAAAGGTATTAATCAAAGATATTAAAGACGATAAGATTGCATTGAGTCTGAAATTCGAGGATCAGAACCCTTGGCTGAATGCAGATGAGAAGTATGCTGCAGGATCTATTGTGACAGGAAAAGTAGCGCGTATGGCTGACTTTGGTGCATTTGTTGAGTTGGAGCCTGGTGTGGATGCGTTGCTTCATGTTTCCCAGATTTCCAAAGAGCATGTGGATAAGCCATCCGATGTATTGAAAGTTGGTCAGGAGATCGAAGCAAAGGTTGTTGATTTCAACAAAGACGACCACAAGATCAGCTTGAGCATTAAAGCATTGTTAAATGACTCACAGGCGGAAGAGGAAGAAGTGGAAGTAGTCGCTGAAGAGCCAGCCGAGTAATTTAGATCATTGGTTCGCCAATCCGCTTGATGCGGGTTGGCGATTTTTTTTGAATGTGAGGTGGCGATTCAGAACCCCATGACAAACAAGAACATGTCTGGTGGCGTGGGGCTCTGAATCGTTATAATCAGATAATTATATATGGAAACGGAGCGAATTATGGGCGATTATGAAGTATTCAAGGAAGCAATCTTCCGACTGACGAAAATTGATTTGAATTGTTACAAGGAACGCCAGATGAAACGCAGGATAGATTCTTTGATTTCACGAAGCAAAGTATCCGGTTATGATGAATATGTAGAACTTTTACGGACCAATCACGAAAAGCTGGAAGAATTTATAGCATATCTTACCATCAATGTATCGGAATTTTACCGCAATCCCGAACAATGGAGATTGTTAGAAAATGAAATGTTTCCCTATTTATTTGAACGGTTTGGCAATGATTTAAAGATATGGAGTGCCGCCTGTTCCACAGGAGACGAGCCATATACGCTGGTGATGTTGTTGGCGAAATTCATCCCAATGAGCCGGATCCGAATTATTGCCACAGATATTGATAAACAGGTCTTAGAGAAAGCACAGATCGGTTTGTATGACGAAAAGAGTATCCGTGGTCTGCCAAACGAATATATTACCAAATATTTTACCAAGATCGGAGCACGAAGTTATCAGATCTCAGACGAGGTGAAACGCTGTGTGGAATTTAAGCAGCACAATTTATTGAAAGACCCATATATCAGAGATTGCCATATGATCGTATGCCGCAATGTCATGATTTACTTTACGGAGGAAGCCAAGAAAGATATCTATGAAAAATTTTGTGCTTCTATACAGAAAGATGGATTATTATTTGTGGGGAG